>NZ_JANWOI010000005.1 GCF_027920805.1 Govania unica | reverse complement strand
CGGCCGCGCTGTCATCGTGGAGCCGGTTTATAGGGGTACCAATCACCCTTGTCAAACACCATTCCAACCTTTTCTCAAACTTTCTGCTGAAGACCAGAGATTGCTCGGTTTCGCGGTGGTCATCCCGTGGCGATGTAATGTTTCATGGCTTCGGCTTCCATCTCGGTTTCGGCAATGCGCTGCTTGACCACGTCTCCGATGCTGATCAGACCGGCGAGTTTTCCATGATCGATGACGGGAACATGGCGGATACGGCGATCGGTCATCAGCATCATCACATGGTCGATGCTGTCGGTCAGAGTGCAGCTCACCACTTCACGCGTCATCAGCACATGAACCGGCTCAGCAAGAATGGTCATGCCGCCATCGGCCAAGGCCCGCACGATATCCCGTTCAGACAGGACGCCGAGGATGGCGCCTGCCGTATCGCAGACAAGCATCGCGCCCACGCGCTTCTTCCGAAGCTCTTGTACGGCTTCCAGGACAGAAATGTCCGGCCCGACCGTGTAAACATCCCGGCCCTTGGTCTTCAAAATACTGGTAACGAGCATTTATCCCACCTCACTTTTTACGGTTTCAGCCCTATTTTGCTCGCGGCCGGGCATAAACAAAACCCGGTCTCGTATCATGCCACCATTCCCAGCCACTGTCTAAGGACCTGATCTCAAAGACGGAAAACTGGGGCTTTCCCTAAGATCCTCACCGACTCGCAGGATATTGCCTGAGCTGCCCGGCAAGCATTGCTTAACGGCCTGATTCGCAATAGATTCCAACCAACCGAATTTCGCAGCGCTAACGCCCCATCTTCAGGAGACCCGCCCTATGTCCGATTCCACACCCGATCCCGTCTCCGACACGCCGGAACCCGTGGCCCGGATCACGGACTACGCGAAATATTGTGCGATTCTGGCTGCGGTCATTGTCTTGCTGGCCATTCTCGCCGGGCCGCTCTATCGCATTGGTCTGCTGCCGCTCAATCTTGCGTTCGATTTGCTTAAGGTTGGTGTGATCGGCGGCGCTATCGCCGTGGTTCTTAATCTTGTCACCATTCTCCGTCATTGGCGCGGCGGGCCGAACCGGGCACTTGGCATCAGCGCCGCACTGGCCGCCATTCTGGTGGCCGGGTTCATTTTCTCACTCTATCGCACCAGCCAGAAGGTGCCGGCCATTCACGACATCACCACCGACACAAACAATCCCCCGGCCTTTAATGCGGTGCTCGCAGACCGCAAGCCGGGCGACAACAGCCCCGACTATGATCCGAGAAACATTCCGCTCCAGTTGGAGGCTTACCGCGATATCAAGCCGCTTTTTACGGAATCCTCTCCGGCCGATGCCTTCGTCATGTCGGAAAAGGCCGCGCGCAAGCTTGGCTGGCATCTGGTCGCCGTCAAACCGGAGCTCGGCATCATTGAAGCCACCGATCGCACGCTGTGGTTTGGGTTCGAGGACGACATCGTGGTCCGTGTGGCCAAAGACGGCCTGTTGACCCGGATCGATATCCGCTCGGCCTCGCGTATTGGCGACAGTGATATCGCAGCCAACGCCAACCGCATTCGCCGCTTCTCCTCGGAATATCAGGACTTCAGCCGCGAAGGTGGCTCAAAACGCCGTAATCTGCCGCGCACCTAAGAGATCGGATAAAACATGATACGTTTTTGGATTGCAGCGGGCGCGCTCAGCGCCGCTTCGGCTGTGGCCATGGGAGCGGTGTCGGCCCATGCCCTCGCGGCCTTCGTCTCGCCCATGGAGCTTGAGCTCATTGATATGGGAGTCGAATATCAGCTGTGGCATGCGCTGGCGCTGATCTCTGTGGGGCTCGCAAGCGCATATTTCGGCAACCGTCGTCTTCTGCCGCTGGCCGGGATCGCGTTCATCCTCGGCACGCTCGGCTTTTCAGGCGGGCTCTACAATCTGGCCCTGGGCGGTCCGATCTTTCTCCATCCCCTCGTACCGATTGGCGGCGGCTTTTATATTCTGGGCTGGCTGATGCTGGCCGCCGCGGCGATTTTTTCCCCGAGAACTAAGTAAGCGAGATCCGAGTAAGGTCATGACAGACGACAGCCCCAAAGCCAAAAAACACGGCCACAAGCATAAATATACGGTGACCGTCACCGCCGACAGCGCCGAGGAAGCCATTTCGGTTGCCGCCGAAGCGCTGCCCAAAGGTGCCGAGATATCCGCCAGCGAAGCCACGCCCACCGGCGACAATATGGGGTGGGCGGTGACGCTCAGCTTCACCGGCGGAGAACGCCGCACCAACGACCCGGCGGGCTGAGCTTATAAAAGCAATCCCCGGCCGAGGGGGCCCGGCCGGGGATCATGACAAGTCCGGATGTGCCGTGGGGGGCACTGAGTGGGGAGGGAGAGGGTTCCAATCCGGACCTGCCAATTCCTTCAAGATTTAATTGTTATTGACGATTTTCCAGCTGCCGTCGGGCTGGCGGCAGGCAGTGCCGTAGCCCTGCTCCTTCTGGCCGCCGACAACGATGGTCTGGGTGAATTCACGGCAATATTGGTTTTGGCGCTGATAAGCCGCCTTGGGGACCACTTCGCCGTAATTGCCGCTGTCCGGATTGCGCCAGTAAGACGGCTGGCCCGCCCGGCCATATTCGAAAGCCTGCTGTTGCGCGCCGCCATACATCTGACGGTCCTTCGCGTCCATCGAGCGGCCGATCTGGCCACCGATCAAAGCCCCGGCGAGCGCACCGATCGCTATTGCGCTGCCGCTGGTGGAAGACCTGCACCGATAACCGCGACAATTGCTGGACGTGCCGATAGCTGCACCGAGAATAGCACCGGTGGCAGCACCCATTGCCGTTCCGCCTTGCTCTTTCGGGCCCATGTTTTCACAGGCCGTGAGCATTGCGCCGCACATCAGGATCGCCACAGTTTTAGACAGGATTGGAGTCATTGTTCAACCTCTACTCTCACCACTTGTTGCCATCCTAGGAAGATGCGCCTGAACCTTAGATGAATGACCTGGTCAGGAACCAATCATCTTCTGCAATATCACCGCTGATCAAGAACGCGCGGCAAATCAAGTTCCGCCAGCAGCCCGCCAAGCGGGCTTTCTTTAAGACGTACATCTCCACCGCAAAGTTCCGCAAGATCCTTGACGATGCCGAGACCGAGCCCGCTACCCGGCACGCTTTCATCAATGCGTTCGCCGCGTGTGAACACAAGTGCACGATCTTTTTCCGATATGCCCGGTCCATCATCTTCGATCTGAATGCGCAATCGCCCATCATCGCAGCCGACCGTCAGACGCACCCGCGTTTTGGCCCACTTCCCGGCATTGTCCAGGAGATTGCCCAGCATGTCGTCAAGATCCTGACGTTCCCCGCGAAACACAAGATCCTTGTCCACGGCACGTTTGACGATGGAAAATTTCAATCCGCGATGGCCGTAGATTTTTTCGATGACGCGCACAAGATCCCGCAGCGCCGGCATGACGTCTGAACGGCTGCCAATGACCCCGCCCCGCGCAGCAGCCCGGGCGCGCGCCAGATGATGATCCACATGACGGCGCATGATGTCCGTCTGCCGCGTCACCAGTTTTGCCAGATCGCTCGACTGCGCGTCCGCTTCGTTGGACATGACAGTGAGCGGCGTCTTCAGCGCATGCGCCAGATTGCCCACATGTTTTTGTGCGCGCTCCACCACCGCGGCATTATGATCGATGAGCGCATTCAATTCGGTCACAAGCGGCATGATCTCTTTCGGCGTCGGCCCCTCAAGCCGTGTCGCGCGGCCCGAACGAATGGCGGACAATTTGCGCGACAAGGTCCGGAGCGGCATCAAACCATAACGCACCTGAATAGCCATGGTGGCCAGAAGCACGCCGCCCAGGGCTGACAACCACCAGATCAGCATGCGATTAAAGTCGCGGACCTGTAGCTCCACTTCCGAAAGATCGCCCGCAACCATGAAGCGATAGGTTTTGGCCGAGCCCGGCAAATGAATATCGCGCGCTGTGGCCCGCAGACGTTGCGCTTCCGGACCTTTGAAATTGACGAATTCTGCACGCGCGAGATGGCGGGCATCGGGAAAGGACAAATCCTGATCCCACAGCGAGCGCGAACGGAACGGCAGCTCTCCCACAGCCGATATGCGCCAATACCAACCCGAATAGGGACGATCAAAGCGCGGGTCCATCATCGAACGGTAGAGACTGACAATGCCCTGCCCGTCCACGTTGCTCGCCCCCACCAAAGAATCAAGCAGCATGCTCAAGCGGCTGTCAAAGTTGCGCTCGACCGCGCTTTTAAAGACATAGGACAGACCGAATCCACCCGCCGCCAGGGCAATCGCCAGCCAAACCACGGCCGCGATCAGAATGCGCGCGGTCAGCGACTGACTGGCGCGAATGCCTGAGCCGGCGTCCCCGGTCTGAGTGGAGGCAGGTGAACCCGAGGCCTGCGTCATTCGACGGCTTGTCCTCCAGAACCTGGCTCTTCGATGCGATAGCCGAGCCCGCGCACGGTGCGGATGATATCCACCGGCAGCTTTTTGCGGATGCGGTTCACAAACACTTCGATAGTGTTTGAATCGCGATCGAAGTCCTGATCGTAAATATGTTCGGTCAGCTCGGTGCGTGACACCACCTTATCCGGGTGATGCATAAGATAGGCGAGCAGGCGATATTCCTGCGCCGTCAATTTGATCGGCACGCCATCCGCCGTGACCTTGCCGCTGCGGGTATTGAGCGAAACTGGCCCGCAATTGAGTTCCGGTGATGGCAGGCCGGCGGCCCGACGAATGAGCGCCCGCACCCGCGCCAACAGTTCTTCAAGACGAAAGGGTTTGGTCAGGTAATCATCGGCCCCGGCATCAAGCCCGGCCACCTTGTCGCTCCACCGGTCGCGGGCGGTCAGAATAAGCACCGGCATCTTGAGCCCAGCCGTGCGCCAGCGTTCAAGGACGCTGACCCCGTCCATGACCGGCAGCCCGAGATCGAGCACCACGGCGTCATAGGCTTCGTTTATGCCAAGATAATGCCCTTCCTCGCCATCTCCGGCGCGGTCCACCACATAGCCCGCATCCTCAAGGGACAGGGCCACCTGACGCAGGATATCGGGGTCGTCTTCCACCACCAGAATACGCATGATTGTTTCACTACCCTTTTTGTGACCGGTCGCCCTGTTTTCCAGATCGCTCTATTTTAACGCATTCCGCGCACGGCCAGTACCCGGCCCGTGCGCGCATCCATTTCCACCGCCACCACATTGCCGTGCGGATTGAGCACGCGCAGGTCATAGACCCAATCCGGGCCGCCGCCCATCCGGTTTTCATAAAGCTCGACGCCGACGATGCGACCATCAAACTGACGCCGCACCTGGCCGCGAATTTCGGTCAGGGAGCGAATCGTTCCGGTCTGCACCGCCGCCCGCGCCCGGTCATGGCCCATCATCTGCTGCAAGGCGCGGCGATCACGATCATCATTCGGATAAAGTGCTGAAGGTTTGCGCTCCCGTCCGGAAATCACCTCTGAGCCGTCAGAGCGCGGCTCGACGTTTTTGGAACCGGAATGAGAGTGATTGGGAGAACTCTGGCTCGGATAAGGCGGCCTCACGCCATGCCGCTGTCCGCTTTCCGCCGGAATCCCCCGAACCGGCGGATCCTGATCCATTTTCCGCGACTGCGCCTGTCGCACCGGACGATCAGGATCAAAGGCATGAACAGGGCGGCCCGCAGCATCCGCAATGGCAAGCAGGGCCACCACTCCGGCAGCGATCGTCCATCGCGTTCCTTTTACGACCCTGTAACTCATCATACTGAGGTCATACCCCCCACCAGTTTAACAGCACATGAACGCCCCCCTCAGACAGAATTCAGCTTCCCGCGAATACACTCACTGCAGTGAGACGACACAAAGACGTGAGGTGTCTTCAGCTTCCTCCAGGAGTATCACAAGATGAACAAGACCCAAATCCTCAGCACTGGCCTCGGCCTCGCGGCTTTGCTAGCTGTTTTTGCTGCTCCAGACGCCATGGCCCGCACATCCGTCAGCCTGTCGATCGGCGTGCCTGTTTATGCTGATCCGTTTTATTACCCCCCTGGGTACTATTCGGATTACTACTATGATCCCTATTACTATGTACCGGTCCCAGGCTACTACGCGCCCTATGGTTATGGCCATTCCTACTATCGCAGTAACGGCTACCGTGACAGAGATCACAGAGGCGGCGGCTTCCGTGGCGGCGGTCACATGGGTGGTGGTCATGGCGGTGGTGGTGGTCATGGCGGTGGTGGCGGCCATGGCGGCGGTCGCGGACGTTAACCTGCGTTCACCCTCGCGATGACATGACACTGCGGCTGGCGGAGATCGACAGATTTTCACCAGCCGCTTCTGTTCAGAACTATCCCCTCAGACGCCGACACCCAGGCGGCGTTGCAGTTCCGTATTGGTGGTGGTGTAGCCGGTCACCATTTTTTCATTGGGACGGGCATGATGAAAGGCGGCATGGGCCATAACCGCCGCCTCGTGAAATCCCGACAGGATCAGCTTGAGCTTGCCGCCATAGGTGCACATATCGCCGACCGCATAAACACCCGGCAGCCCGGCCTCATAGGTGACCGGATCGACCAGAATGCGATGATGGGCATCAAACGCAAATCCCCAGTCGGCAAGCGGCCCAAGATTGATCTTGAGCCCGAAGAACGGCAGAAAGGCGTCGCAGGAAATCGTTTCCGTCGCCCCGTCCTTATGCTGAACCCCAAGCGCATGCAGGGTTCCGCCCTCCCCAATCAGCTCGCGCACGCTGCCGATGATCAGCCGCATCTGTCCCGCCGCCACCAGCGCCAGCATATGCCCGACCGAATCCGGGGCAGCGCGGAACTCCTCCCGCCGATGCACGAGGGTAAGCTCGGCCGCGAGAGGCGCCAGATTCAGCACCCAATCAAGCGCTGAATCCCCGCCGCCCGCGATCACCAGCCGTTTGCCACGAAATTCCTCCATACGGCGGACGGCATAATGGACGCCACCGTTTTCATAATCTTCCACATGGTCAAGCGGCGGGCGTTTGGGCACAAAGCTTCCGGCCCCGGCGGCGATCACCACAATCGGGGCGGCGATTTCAAGGCCACCAAAGCATGTGACCAGCCAACGCCCGTCATCGAGGCGCCGCAGAGTTTCCGCCTGCTGTTTGAAGTGATAGACGGGCTCGAACGGTTGCGCCTGCAGCACCAGATCGTCCGTCAGTTCCTGACCCGTGCAACGCGGGCGGCTTGGAATATCGAAAATGGGCTTTTCCGGGTACAGCTGCGTGCATTGCCCGCCCGGCCGGTCGAGGTTATCGACCAGATGGCATTTGAGCCCGAGCAGCCCCAACTCGAAAACCGCAAAAAGACCAACAGGTCCGGCGCCAATGATGATGGCATCGGTTGACAAGACATCCTCTGACATGAAGTCCCCCATGCGCGACAGGAACAGACCAGACAGAACAGAGCAAGTTTGAGAACCAGATAGCCGAGCTAGTCTTTCACATTCCGTCCCGGCGGACAACGATCTTGGCCTGACGGTCTCAGGCCAAAGCCGCCCGACGCTCCCGCCGCATCAGCTCGCAGAGATAATAAGCCGCGAACAACAACAGATAGAACAGCAGCCCCAGGCGTGGTGAATCGAGCGGACTACCGATCACGCCGACCACCAGAAACCCGGTGAAAGCCGCCAAGAATACCGCCGATAGGCGATCCCCCTCCAAAACCTCGCCAATCAACCGCACACCGACCACCGTCACCAGACCAAGAAATAGCGCCAGTCCCAGATAGCCCTGCTCGAACAGCCCCGCAACGAACAGATTGTCCATATGCCAGGGCAAGGGGTCGTCGGCGGTCATGTACCAAAAATCAAGTCCATCGGAAAAATCGCCATTGTCCACCAGATTGCGCCCGGATTCGGTGCTGAGCTTTATGTCCGTGACATCAACGACAGTTTTGGCCACCGGATTATACAGGGTGAATTTGACCGGGCGGCTGGTGATCCAACCGGCCCGTCCCCGCGCCGAGGCGAGATCGCCGCTTTTAAGCGGCAGCGAAACCGCGCTCCATTGCCCAGTCCCGTCGGCAATCGCGGTCGAGGTCCATTTGCAGCCAAAGGAATCCGCCACCCATTTTTCGCAGATCGGCACCGCCAACGCCGCGTTCTCGCCATAAGCGCGCACACGATAGCTGAGCGTATAGTGATGTGCCGGCTGCACCCGCACGAATTGCGAAAAATAAACCGGTTTGCCCGCCGCCAGACGCACGAAGCTCCGCGCGCCCTCCTGCCCGAGACTGACGCTCCCGACCGGGGTCTTGCTGCTGTCCTTCGCGTAATAAAACGCGGGATACCGCCCCGGCCCCATGCCGAACAGCAGACTGGCCGCATCCCCGTCCCGCAGATCGAGCACATGCTGCCAGTGGTTCCAGCGAATGCCGCTGTCCTCGGACATGGTCTCGAACCGTTTGGCGAGAAACGAACCATTGAAAAACGGCACCGCCGCCGCCGCCGCAAGTCCAACCCCGACAAGGACAAAGG
Source organism: Govania unica (assembly GCF_027920805.1). GTDB lineage: Bacteria > Pseudomonadota > Alphaproteobacteria > Sphingomonadales > Govanellaceae > Govanella > Govanella unica. The sequence goes on along the minus strand of NZ_JANWOI010000005.1, from coordinate 152,607 downwards.
TCAGGAACCGCAGGGCATGCCCCTCGCGCTTCCGCACAGCAAGCCAAAGCCCAAGGCCGAGCACCAGAGCCGCCGCGAGAACCGCCAGATAAGGCCCGCGCGAAAAGGTGACATAGGTCCCGTAAAGCCCGATCAAGGCCAGCAGAAGCGCCCCGATCATGCCCTTCAAGTTACGATGCATGAGGAAAATCACAGCAGAGAACGGCAGGGCGGTGGCCAGATACGCGTCAAGATGCGCCCCGCCCGTGCGCATGGTGCCAAACGGCCCGACGGCCCGATATTCCGTGTTGAAATTGAGCAGGCCGGTAAACAGGAAACGTTCCCACATCACCACGAGACCACTGAGCAGCAACCCGCTGGCCATGCCGTAGCCGAGCAGCAAAAACGCCCCCGGATTGTCGCGCACCGCCCGCCACAGCATGGGTGCGAGCAGGATCGCCGCCAGCAACCCCTTGGAGGCCCAAAGCGTCTGCCAGCTTGAATAGGGCGAACTGAAGCTATTGGCGTCAAACGGCGGCAGCGGCAGCAAACCGTTCAGAACCGCGATCACATAAGCGGCAAGATAGGCCAGCATGAGCCAGAGAAACGCCCCGCGCCAGCCGAAATCCCCAAGCCGCAAAGGCTTGCGCCAAAGCTCCATGGCCAGCGTCACCAGCAGCAGCGCATCAAACGGGTCCAACATGGCCCGCCCGGTCAGCACCGTGAAATCAAGCACCGGCAAGGCCGCCGGGATGATCACAAGCCAGGCCAGCGGATGGGCCCGCAGCAACAACGCATAGGCCAGCAACCCGCCAAGCAGCCAGCCATTGGCCACCGGATAATCAAACAGCAACAACAGCGCCGCGACCATCAACAGGACAGCCGCCAGCGCCGACAGGCTCCATCCGGGCGCGGACTTTGCCCTCGGGGCCAGATCATGCTCCGTCGCACGACCCGAAAATATCCGCCCGAGCCAGTAATGAGCGCCCCCGGCAAACCAGACGCCGCCCAAGGCCCCGATCAGGTTCAGCAACAGATTGGTGGGGTCAGGACGATATCCGGCCACGAACAGCCCGCCGGTTTCCACAAGCGCCGTGAGCAACAGGGACAGAACCCCCGCCGTCCATAAGGAACGCCCGCCGCCACGGCCGTAAATGATCCAGATCAGCACGCCAAGCGGCAGATACTGCGCGATCTGCGACATGGCGCTGACCGCCGCCACCACTTCGTCACCCGAATAGAAATAATAAAACGGCAGCCAATTGACAGCGCCCAGAATAGCCAGCGCCTGATCGAAACCGGGCCGCGTCCCCGCCGTCCAGCGATCGAGGAGCACCACGAGCAAAGCAAACGGCACCAACGCCAGCGCCGCGCCAAGCCGCAACATAAGCCGCGACCTGTCCCCGAGTACCGGCATATGATCAAGCCGCAGCAAAGCCCGCGCCGCGACCCAGCCAAGGAAAACACCAAGGCTGCGCGTCACCCCGGCAAAAGCCGTGCTTTGTCCGGTTACCAGCCCGAACTGGATGATCTCCACCCCGAACCCGACGCAGAGAGCAACGACGACCGCCACAATTGCAGGACGCCGCAGTAGCAAAACCCCAAGCGGCGCCGCCAGGGCAATCTCCATCACCACCCTCACGGACCCGCGCGCCAAGCCAGCGTTGCTCGTCTCCGCCCCAAGAAAAGACTTCCCGGCGGCCATCATCTCGCGCAGATCGGCGAAGGAGAAAACAATGTCGAACGGAAAAAACATGATCACGGCATAAACGATGGCGTAAAGCGACGCCCCCGCCATCAGGGCCGCCACGCCGCCGCGGGCGATGCGTGCCCCGAACTCAAGCAGGCTTGGCCCGAGCACGAACCAGGTCACAATGGCCGTCAGCGCGCCCATGCAACCAGCGGCGATATCGTTCGCCGACACACTGCGCGCCGGAAGATAGGTCTGGGCAAATTCCATCAGACAGCTGAAGCCGAGACAGACCGCAAAGGCAAAAGCCGAGGCTAGCACAGCCGGTAAAATGCCGTCCCGCCGCAGGGTGGCCCCCATGAGACAAAAAGCCAAGGCGCCATAGGCCATGGCATGGCCGGTGCACTGGTCGCTGACCCAGATATAAGGATCAATGGGTTGCGCATTGAGAAAATGCGCTAGCGCCTGATCAAAGGTCTGATCGATAAATTCATAGGGCAGCATGCTGACGAAGATGATCCCCGCCAGCAGCAGGACCGACAGCCATTTGAGAACCCCACGCACCCGTTCTTCTGTGCGGAGGCGGGTGACAGTCTCAAAATGCCTGCGTTTCACGGCATCTTCCCGGACGATTCCAGCCGCGATTTCAGTCACTCCCGCCCCCCTCTCAGGTCTTGATATCTGTACTCTGCCGGAAGGCATTCCGCCGTGCAAGCAGGGCAAAGCGCCCGCCCAGAAGCACGGCTGCCGTGGAGGAACCGATGGCAAAAGACGCCGCGATGCCCGGCCCGCCGAACCCGGCCGGGAAGGCCAGAATCCAGGCCGCCGGCACCATGACCAGCAAAAACGCCGTCACCTGCAGAATAGAGGCCGTCCACTGATCCCCCGCCGCGCGCAGGGAATGCAGCAGGACGAACTGCATCGCATCAAAAAACAAGGCCACGAGAATAAACGGCAGCATCAGCCGCGCCATGGCATGAATCTTCAGGTCCGGGGTAAAAAGCGAAAAGAATGGCCCCGGCAACAAGGCATAGGCGAGCGCAAACGGCAGCATGCTCAGAAACGCCAGAGACACCCCGGTCGGCACGATGCGCGGAATGTCACCCAGCCGCTGCGCCCCCACCGCATTGCCAACCCGCACTGATGTTGCCGAAGCAATCGAAAAGCACACGATAAAGGCCAGAAGATGCATGTTATAGACGACTTCGAGGCCCGACAACGTGACGGCTCCGATCAGTCCGGCGAACATGATATTGGCCGTGGAGCCGAGGAACTCGAGCCCGCTTGCGACCCCAAGCGGAAAGCCGAAATACCGCACCCGCGCACCATCGTGCCAGAGCGCCCGCAAACTGAGCGTCCCGCTGCCGATGCCAAAACGGCTGCGGTCCTTCATGCCGCGAATATACAGGAACAGGCCGAGCGCCGCGCTCCATTGGCTGATAGCAGTGGCCAGCGCCGCCCCCGCAGCCCCCATGGCCGGGAACCCCCAATAGCCATAGATCATGATCAGATTGAGCCCGATATTAAGCGGCGTCGCCAGCAGCATGGCAACCATGCCGGGCTTGGGACGGCTCAAGCCCTGCAAAAAGAAGTTGGAGCAGACGAAAAAATAAGTCCCCGGAATGGCAAAGCCCATATAAGCGAGGTAACGGCCGCCGCCCACCACCAGATCCGGCGCAAGCCCGACCGCCGCCAAAGCCGGGCCACCGCCAAAACTGATCGCCAGCACAGCGCAGGCGCCAAGCAGCCCGGCATAGATCAACCCGCTTTTCCACAGCCGTCCGCAGAGCATCGGATCCCCCGCGCCATCGGCCCGCGCCGTCAGCACGATCACCCCGTTCAACAGCCCGATACCAACCATGATCACCACGAGAACGACCGCCCGCCCGGTGCTGAGAAACGCCAGTTCCTCGCCCCCGGCCTGCCCGACCATCACGGTATCGATAATATAAGCAGCAAGCGACAAGCCCTGCGCCAGCATCATCGGCAGGGCCAGACTCAGGGTGCGCTTGGCATGGTCGAAAAAGGTCATCATGTGATCCGTAATTTATCCTAAGGATTTAACCGCTTTGGCCAGGACAGGCAACCAATCACATGCGGTAAGGCCCTTCCGGTCGGAGAAGCCCGCCACAGGCCGTCAGCCAGAGCGTGGGATTTTTCCTTGAAAGATATGCAATTAATAATTATTATCATTTGCAGAAAGGATTTTCATGATGAGCCGCGATTTCGCCAAAACCGTCAGTTTCGCCGTCCTCCATATTGCGGTGGGCTTCGGCGTGACTTATGCCCTGACTGGATCCGTCGCCATCGCGAGCGGTGTCGCCCTGATTGAACCCCTGGTCAATTCAGTGGTCTTTTTCTTCCATGAAAAAGTCTGGCAGCGCGTTGCACCGGACGCCGAGGCGTCTGCGGCGCTGCATACGCACTAAAACATCCCCGTTTCTCAATATTGCGTCTTGGATGGCCCTTCGCGGTCATAGCAACGCACCCGTTGCTGCGTTTTATCAAACAGGCAATGCATCAAGGTCCCGGCGCTCGTCACCGCCCAGACCGCGCCGTCATCGGAGGCGCTCAGGACCGAAATCTGATTGCCGACCACGCTTTTATACTGCAGATCACGGGTGACCTGAGCCATCCGGTCCGCGTCATTGCCAAGCTGCGTTTCCGCCGCCCCGGCAGCGCTCCCGCTCAGAACCGCAAGAGCCATCACCGCCCCAAGCAGTCGCCGTCCAAACCGTTCCGTCATAGGATCTCTCCAGTCATTTCACGAAGATGTCAGCCCGGACGCTATTGCACTGGCCCGGCAGGGGTTTACCATGCAACCATACCATGATCAGCGCCGCTCTGAACGGAAACATCATTGTGACAGCGACTGCCGAAGCCATTGCCACCGTCATCACCGACCTCCGCGCCCTACTGGGGGAGCGCCTGTCCACCGGCGCCGCCGTGCGCGGTCATCACGGTAAAGACCTGTCGCATCACGAGGCCGCGCTGCCCGATGCCGTAGCCTTCCCCGGCACGACCGAGGAAGTGGCCGCCATCGTCAGGATCTGCGCCGCCCACAGGGTTCCGGTCATCGCTTACGGCACCGGGACCTCCCTTGAAGGCCATATCAATGCCATCGAAGGCGGCATCTGTATCGATCTCGGCGGCCTGAACCGCATTCTCAAAGTCAATACTGCGGATCTCGACGTCACGGTCGAGGCTGGCGTCACCCGCATGGACCTGAACGCCCATATCCGCGACAGCGGCCTGTTTTTCCCCATTGATCCCGGCGCCAATGCCTCCCTTGGCGGCATGTGCGCCACCCGCGCCTCGGGCACCAATGCCGTGCGCTATGGCACCATGCGCGAAAATGTACTGGCCCTCACCGTGGTGCTGGCCGACGGCCGCATCATCCGCACCGCCCGCCGCGCCCGCAAATCCGCCGCCGGCTATGACCTCACGCGGTTGTTTGTGGGCTCGGAAGGCACCCTTGGCATCATCACCGAAGCCACCCTGCGGCTTTATGGTATTCCCGAGGCCATGTCGTCGGCAGTGGTCGGGTTCGATAGCCTTGAAGGTGCGGTCAACACCGTCATCACCACCATACAATCCGGCATCCCCATCGCCCGGATCGAGCTGTTGAACAGCGCCATGATCGCCGCCATCAACAGCTATTCGAAACTGAGCTATGCCGAGCGCCCGACCCTGTTCCTGGAATTTCATGGCAGCCCGGCGGGCGTGGCCGAGCAGGCGGAGAATTTCGGCGCCATCGCTCAGGACTGCGGCGGCGGCGATTTCGCCTGGACCACAAAGACCGAGGATCGCACCCGACTGTGGCAGGCGCGGCATGACGTGGCCTATGCCGCCATGAACATCCGGCCCGGCGCCGACATGATCACCACCGACGTCTGCGTGCCGATCTCCCGGCTCGCCGATTGCATTCTTGAGACCGAGGCCGATTTCAAGGCCGAAGGCTTTCCCATCCCCATCGCCGGGCATGTGGGCGACGGCAATTTCCACACCATCCTGCTTTATGATCATAAGGACCCGGACGAAACCAAACGCGCCTTTGCCCTGAATGACCGCATGGTCATGCGGGCGCTGGCCATGGAGGGCACCTGCACCGGCGAACATGGCATCGGCCAGGGCAAACGGGACTTCCTGATTGCCGAACATGGGGAGGCCGTCAGCGTCATGCGCGCCATCAAAACCGCGCTCGATCCCGACATGATCATGAACCCCGGGAAAATCCTGAAACCCTGATAGGAAAGCCCCATGCGCAACCTGTTGTCCAGTCTGGCCCTCGTCGCCGCTCTGCTCACCTCGGCCCATGCTGCCGATGACCCGAACAGCGAAGGCGTGCAGCTGGAATGGCGGTCGCCGACCCGGCTCGCGGTGACGGCGCGGGTCGCTCTGCCCAACGGATGCCATCAACCCGTGGACATCCGCGAAATCACCCCGGAAGGGGCTCCACCCATCGCCAATGCCCTGGCGGCCACCATCAAAATCAATATCGCAGGCGGCATGTGTTCGCAGGACTATCGCATTCACCGCTTTGATCTGACGATCAAAGTGCCAGCCGATATTGCCGGTCTCGTGATCTATGAAGTGCGCACGGGAAAACCGATCAAGGCCATGCTTTATCCCTTGCCGACACGCCCGACGTCGCCGCACGAAATCCCGTAATCGAACTTTCCAAACTGCCCTTTGATGTTCCGAAAGATTTTGCTTCATGCTCGCAACCCGAAAATTCCTGCATCTCATCCTGCTGTCCGGGCTTGTCCTCAGCGCCGCGCAACCCGTTCTTGCCGCCGAAGATGGCCTGAGCTTCAAACGCCTCTTTGCCGCACCGGGCCTCGATGGCCCGCAAACGGGAGCCATGAAATTTTCGCCGGACAGCAGCAAGATCGCATATCTCAAGGGCAGCGACAGCGAACCACGGCGCTATGATCTCTGGCTCTATGACGTCGCCAGCAAGGAACAGAAACTGGTAGTCGCGGCGGCAAGCCTCACCGCCGCCCCGGCCGGGGCGCTGACCGACGATGAACGCGCCCGCCGCGAACGGACCCGCGTCATGGCCAGCGGCATTGTCAGTTTCGACTGGTCCCCCGCAAGCGACGCCGTGATGTTTCCCTGGAACGGTCAGGTTCAGCTGTACCGCCTGACCAGCAATGCCCTCGAACCCGTGAGCGCGGCTGAGAGTGGCGGCGACATGAGCAACGCGGCCTTGTCACTCAAGGGAGGCAAGCTCGCCTATGTATCCGGCAACGATCTTTTTGTGCTCGATCTCACCGACCGCAAAACCAAACGGCTGACCAAATCCAAGGACCCGCTGCTGCGCTATGGCGTCGCTGAGTTCGTCGCCGCCGAAGAAATCGGCCGCGAGACCGGATTCTGGTGGTCGCCGGACGGGCGCATGATCGCCGTCATCGAAGTGGACAGCCGCCCCGTGCCGCTGCAGTCCCGCTATGAAATTCTTGCTGATGACTGGCGCATCAATCACGAACCCTATCCGCAAGCAGGCAAACCCAATGTGCGGCTGCGCCTTGCGCTGATCGATGTGAAATCCGGCAAACAGCAATGGCTTGATCTCACATCCGATATTGGCGCTGCTGCGGATTTTTACCTCGCGCGCATTAAATGGCTTTCTGACAGCAGCGGGCTTCTGGTCACCCGGCAAAACCGCGATCAGAAAACGGTCGATGTGCTGCTCTATGACAAAAACGCGCAGAGCCACGGCACTCTTATTCATGAAACGTCAGATACCTGGGTCGATCTCCACAATGACCTGATCGAACTGACCACGACCCCGGCGCTACTTTGGGGCTCCGACCGTGACGGCCCGCATCGCATTTACCGCTATGGCAAGGACGGCAAGCTCGAAGGCGCACTGACCCCCATGTCGCTGTTCGTGGACCATATGGTCAGCGTCGATGAAATCGCCGGTAAACTTTATGTGGAAGGCTATGAGCAGGACCCGCGCGAACGTCATCTGTATTCGGTCGATCTCGATGCCAAAACCGATGATAAGCCGCAGCGACTGACGCTTGATGCCGGAATGCACAGTCTGGCCTTTTCATCGGACGGCAAGCAGGTGATCGACCGCTACACCAGCCCGGCGGTGCCCTATCTCGTCACCTTGCGGCCGACCGATGGCGGCTCCCCGAGCATTCTGTCCGATGGCCGCATCACCCCGTCGCATCCCTATAGCGCCTATAACGCCAGCCATGTGCCGCCGCAGTTCGGCAGCATCCGCGCTGCCGACGGCACCGAGCTGTATTACCGCCTGCTGATGCCGCGCGGCCTGAAGCCCGGGCAGCGCGTGCCGGTGCTTGTGCATGTTTATGGTGGCCCGGGATTTCAACTGGTCACCAATTCCTGGGGGCCGTTATGGCAGCAAGTGGCACTCGCGCGGGGTTATGCGGTGTTCATGCTCGATAATCGCGGCAGTGCACGGCGCGGCAAAGCCTTTGAAACTCCGATCTATCACAATCTCGGCAGTGTCGAGGTCCAGGACCAGTTGGCTGGCATCGCCTGGCTCAAGGCCCGCCCTGACATCGACCCCACCCGCGTCGCCGTGTTTGGCTGGAGCTATGGCGGCTATATGTCCCTTAAAATCGCCGAAGCAGCCGGCGACGGCTTGCGCGCCGCCATCTCCGGCGCGCCGGTCACCGATTGGCGGCTCTATGACAGCCATTACACCGAACGCTTCATGGGCCAGCCGCAGGATAACGCTGCGGCTTACGACAAAAGCTCGGTCTACCCCGAGCTCGACCACATGAAAGCGCCCTTGCTGCTTATTCACGGCATGGCCGATGACAATGTGCTGTTTACAAATTCAACCAAGCTGATGGCGGCACTGCAACAAAGCAGCCACCCCTTCGCCCTCATGACCTACCCCGGAATGACCCACTCCCCCCGCGAGCCGGTGGTGCAGGAACATCTGTACGAAACGATGTTTGATTTCCTGGACCAGAAAATGGGCAAGTAAGCTGCCCACAAAACGCATGTCATTGCCGGGCAATCCATCAGGCCACCGTAATGCCAGTGGAGACATGGATACCCGGGTCAAGCCCGGGTATGACAATGTGAGTGTGAGGGAAAAGTCTGTAGCGGCAATCAAAAAGCCTGCACCGACAATCCAAAAAAACCTGTCATTGCCGGGCTTGACCCGGCAATCCATCTGGCTACCGTAATGCCGGTGGAGGCATGGATACCCGGGTCAAGCCCGGGTATGACAATATGGGTATGAGGGAAAAGTCTGTAACGACAATCAAAAAAACCTGCACCAACAATCTAAAAACTGTCATTGCCGGGCTTGACCCGGCAATCCATCTGGCCACAGTAACACCGATGGAGGCATGGATACCCGGGTCAAGCCCGGGTATGACAATATGGGTAGGTGTGTCCAGCCTATCAGGCCTGCTCGCGATCGGTGACCAGGACGATCTTCCCCTTGGCCTTGCGGTTTTCGATGTCTCGCATGGCTTTGGCTGCATCGCGCAGTGGGTAGGTTGAGGAGACGATCGGCGTGATCTTGCCGTCCTCGAACAAGCGCATGAGAGCTGCAGTGTTGGCCGCGCTTTTCTCAGGCTCGCGGGCAACATGGGCGCCCCAGAATACGCCGAGAATATCGCAGCCCTTGAGCAGCACGCGGTTGAGGGCGACCGACGGTATGTCGCCGCTCGCGAAGCCGACCACCAGCAGACGGCCTTTCCAGTTGATGGCGCTCATGACGGCGTCCGTGGCCTTGCCGCCTACGGCGTCATAAATCACGTCCGCGCCCTGACCATTGGTGAGCGCACGCACACGTTCCTTCAAATCCTCGGTGCTGTAATTGATGGCTTCATCAGCGCCGTTCTCGCGCGCGAGGGCGAGTTTGTCGTCGGTGGAGGCCACCGCGATCACCCGCGCCCCAAGCGCTTTGCCGATCTGCACGGCGGCCAGACCGACGCCGCCTGCCGCACCTAACACCAGAAGCGTTTCACCCGGCTGAATATTGGCGCGGTCCACCAGCGCGTGATAGCTCGTGCCATAGGTGACAAGGAGCCCTGCCGCCTGCACAAAACTCATGTTACCGGGAAGCTTTGTGACTTCCGCCTGCGACACCAGCATTTCCTCGGCATAACCGCCCGAAATCGCCGTGGCGGCCACACGGTCACCGACGTTCACAGCTGTTACACCTGCCCCGACCTCAAGCACAACGCCCGCGGCTTCTCCGCCGGGTGAGAACGGAAACGGCGGTTTGAACTGGTATTTACCGCGGATAATCAGGGTGTCCGGGAAATTGACGCCTGACGCATGAACGCCGATGCGCACCTGACCCACGCCAAGGACCGGCGACGGCACCTCGGCATAAACCAGGGCTTCGGGTTCGCTAAACGACTGGCAGAGTATGGCTTTCATCATTTTAGGGCGACCTCCTGAGCTGCGCATTTTGCGGCATTTTGTGACTCGCGATAGCTGACGGAACAGTATATAAATTGTCACAGGTTTTAAATATTAATGGCACTAAGCTACTATTCTTATAAAGAATCCCATGATTGGGAGAGGTTTGGAAGATCGATGACGGAACAGCGCATACCCTATGACGAGATGGTGCAAAACGCGCTACTCGGTGTCGTGCGCAAAGTCATGCAAGATACGGCGAAGTTTGGCCTTTCGGGCGCCCATCATTTTTACATCGCCTTTCGCACCGACCATCCGGGCGTCGATATCCCGGCTTTCCTCAAGGAACGTTATAAGGACGAAATGACCATCGTCCTGCAGAATCAGTTCTGGGATCTCAAGGTCGAGGAAGAGTTCTTTCAGGTCGGCCTGAGCTTCAACCGCAAACCGGCGATCCTGCATATCCCGTTTGCCGCTGTGACCGGTTTCCTCGATCCTTCGGTCGAATTCGGCCTGCAGTTCCAGCGTCAACGCCCGGAAGACAAGGCGGATGACGAGGCGGACGCACTCGGCCTCGAGTCGGATGGCGTGCATAAAATCAGCGCCGATACCACCGCCCCCAATGATGCGGGCCCCGCATCTGGCGAAGCAAACGTCGTTGCACTGGACGCCTTCCGCAAAAAAAAGTAAGACCTCGCCTCGATAGGCCTGTCAGACTGTTGCGGGGTTACTCGCAAATTTCGTCTGGCAGCGCTCTGCCCACAGAGGAGATCGAGGCATGACCACCACCGGCAATACCGGCATCCGTGTCGAAACCGACACCTTCGGCCCCATCGACGTTCCCGCCAACCGTTACTGGGGTGCTCAGACCCAGCGGTCGATCGAAAACTTTCCGATCGGCGGCGAAACTATGCCGATTCCGGTCGTGCGCGCTTTGGGCGTCATCAAAAAGGCGGCGGCACTTGCCAACCACCGTCTTGGCAATCTTGATAAAGACATCTGCGACGTCGTGGCCGCTGCCGCTCAGGAAGTGATCGACGGCAAGTTCGACGACAATTTCCCGCTGGTGGTCTGGCAGACCGGTTCGGGCACCCAGTCGAACATGAACGCTAACGAAGTCATCTCGAACCGCGCCATTGAAATGATGGGCGGCGTCATGGGCACGAAAAAGCCGGTGCATCCGAACGACGACGTGAACCGCTCGCAGTCCTCAAACGATACCTTCCCCACCGCCATGCATGTGGCCGTCGGCGTCGAAGTGAACCGGACGCTGTTGCCCGCGCTTGAATATTTCCATGCTGCGCTGCTGCGGAAATCCACGGAATGGAACCATATCATCAAGATCGGCCGCACCCATATGCAGGATGCGACGCCCTTGACACTCGGGCAGGAATTCTCTGGCTACGCCCATCAGATCGCGGCCTCCATCGAGCGCGTGAAAGCCACGCTGCCGCGTCTTTACGAACTGGCGCAGGGCGGCACGGCTGTCGGCACCGGGCTCAACACGCTTGAGCATTTCGACACCACCGTGGCCGAGGAAATCGCCAAGATCACCGGACTGCCCTTCGTCACCGCCCGCAACAAGTTCGAAGCGCTGGCCGCCCATGACACCATGGTTGAAGTCTCGGGCGTGTTGAATGTGATCGCCGTCGCCTTCACCAAGATCGCCAATGACATCCGTCTCATGGGTTCGGGCCCACGCTGCGGCATCGGCGAACTGGTGCTGCCGGAAAACGAACCCGGCTCGTCGATCATGCCGGGCAAGGTCAACCCGACCCAGGCGGAAGCGCTAACCATGCTTGCGGCGCAGGTCATGGGCAACAACACCACGGTCACCTTTGCCGGAAGCCAGGGGCATCTTGAGCTCAATGTCTATAAGCCGGTCATCGTCTATAACGTGCTGCAGTCGCTGAAACTGCTGGCGGACGGGGCGAAAAGCTTCACCGACCGCTGCCTTGCCGGCACGACCCCGGACGAACAGCGCATTGCCGATCTGATGAACCGCTCGCTGATGCTGGTGACGGCGCTGGCCCCGGAAATCGGCTATGACAATGCCGCCAAGGTGGCCAAACATGCCCATAAAAAGGGCCTGACGCTGCTTGAATCGGCGCTGGATCTCGGGCTTGTGAGCGAAGAACGCTTCCACGCCGTGGTCCGCCCCGAAACCATGTTGGGCCCGGACAAAGCCCCGACCAAGGCATAATGCTATGAGCGAGCGCCCGGCCATACGTCCAACCGACATGAAAAAACATTCGGTGACCGTGGCCGGGCATCGCACCTCTATTTCCCTTGAGGCCGCCTTCTGGGACGCGCTTCAGACCATCGCCCGCACCCGCGGCGTGTCGATCAACCGGCTGATCGCCGATATCGACGAAGCCCGCAGCTCCAATCTTTCAAGCGCCATCCGCGTCTTTGTGCTTGAACAGCGCGCGCTGCTCGGCCCGGTACAATTTTAAATCTCAGCCGCCCGGCGGCGGCACGACCGGCTTGACCGGATTGAGCGGGCGGCCGATCTGGCGGGCCCGCTGCGCCTGCATGTCGCGGCTCAGATAGCGGATCTGCGGATTGCTGAGCGGCCCGGAAATAATCATGCCGATGGGCGTAAGCGGCATATGGTCGGTCAGTTGCAGACGGCCGCTTGACCACACAGTCTTTGCCGGAAGATCCACATTGAGAGCAAGCACAGCCTGCCCGCCGTCAAGCGGGATGGTGGTCTCAGTGAGCCCGATAACGCCCTTGCGCATCACCAATTGGCCGGTCATGCCACGATGCTCGGTCTCCCCGCTCGACAGCGCTGTGGCGAACAGGTCGCCATAACCGGCGCTCTCCCGCAATGTCGTGAGTTTGCTGTTGAGACCCGGCAGATCAAGGCCGGAGACGATGCCCGGACCGATGGCAAAATTCATCTGCCCATGCAGCCCGCGCATAAGGTCATAAGGATTGGCCCCAAGCCCGGCGAGCGTGCCTTGCAGGGTGACGGTGCCACTCAGCCCGCTCACATTCGACGTCGCCTCCAGCAGCTGCTGCAAAGACGCATTCTTGAGCGCGAAGCCAAGCCCGATGCCGGGCAGAGTGCTGCCCCCCTGCGGCGCGATCAGGTAATTGAGCGCAACCGTGCCGCCGAACAGGCCGCCGGTCAGTTGGCGAATTTCCATCCGTCCCTTGTCGACCATCAGCGTCAGGCGCGGCTGATCGAACAGAAAGCCCTGGGTCGCAAGGCTTTCGGCACTGATGCGCAGATCGCCGTCAAAGCTTTTGAACAGATCGAGGTGATAGGGCTCCCGCGACCAGAGCTCTCCCGGAAGTTTGGGCGCGCTGCCGAGCAGTTGATCAAGATCGACCGCCCCGGCCTTGAGATCACCAGTGATGCGGGGGCGCGGCCCGCCGCGCCCGATCACCAGTCCGCCGGTCAGTTGCAAGGGGCCAAAATCGCCGGTCAGCGCTTGCACCGCGATCGTATGCGGATCGCTCACAATGGTCCCGGCCATCTCGATCGGCCCGAAAGCCCGCGCGTCCCGCGCGAAATCAAACCCGAGCCCGCGCACGAAGGCGCGTGCGTCATCGCCTTTGACCAAAAGCGCGAATTCATAGGTCCGCGTATCACGCAGCTCCCGCGTTGATCCGGTCAGGGTGACCGTGGCCCCGGCCAGCGCCGCCTTGATATCCACATCGGCCTTTTGCGAAGTGCCGCGATAGCCCGCCGTCAACGCATAGGCATGATCATCCGCCGCCGCCGGAGTGCCAAAACCAAAATCCCACTGATCGGTGAAGGCGGCGAAGCTCGGCCCCTTGGCGGCGACCTCAACCGCCATGCCAACCAGACCACGGCCACCCCGATGCTTTTGTTTGGTGAATCCGAGCTCGGCCTTGGCCGTCACCGTCGCCGCCCCGGCCTGCCCGCCCAGGCTGAGACGAAGTTCATCAAGGGTGCCTTCGACCTTGCCTTTGAGCGACACCTTGCCAGCGGCCTTATCGGCCTTGATCGGCAGCAATTGGGGAAACGCCGTGCCAAGCCCGGCCAGCGACTGCCCTTCGGCGCTCATATGAAAATCAAACCGCGGCTGATTGGCAATGGTTTCGATATGGCCCTTGCCATCGACCGCGAGCCCGAGCAGATCCTGGGCCTTGAAACGATCAAGCTCGAACCGGCCACCGGTGAGCTTCGCATCGATGGTCACCGCATGGCCGGTGATCGGCCGGCAGGAAAATTTATCGACGGTCAGTTTGAGCGTCAGCGTCAGGCTGCCCACATCAAATCCGTCCGTCGGCGCCAGGGCGCCATCAAAAACCCGCGCATTCAGATTGTCATCCGAGCCACCGCCGACGCAATCACTGCCCGGCGCGAGATAATTGCCCAGGCTGAGGCGATCGGCATGAGCCGTCACGCCAATCACCGGCGCGTCACCGGGTTCATAAACCACCTCACCCCGCGCCATCATATCATCGAGACGAAACACCGCATCGCTGAACCGATAGCCGCTCCGGTCCACCGCAAGCGTGCTCGCAATGGCGAAGCCGGTGAGCCGTCCGGGCGGCACGCCCTTGATCTCCACATCCATCCAGTCAAGAAGAACGCGCAGATTGTTCGAGGCGGTGACAATCCGGCCATCAAAGCGCGGCGCTTCGCCGGTGGTCAGAATCCCGGCCACGTCCACGTCCGAGCCGCCGGGCAGCAGGGCATGGAATTTCTTGACGATGACCTTGCCTTCGGCCGCCGACACCTTGACTTCGGCCTGACGGATCACCTGTTTGCCCTGACGGATCTCGTCCGCCGACAAGGTGACTTCGCCGACGATGGACCCCGGATCAAGCGCGTCGAAAATATCGGCAAGGGTGATCGGCGGCGACTTCGCGTCCCGGGGCGGCATGGCCTGAAGGAACACGTCCGAGGCGATGGTCGAAAAATTAAGCGCGATATCCGCCCGTGGCTGCTCACCCAGATCGAACAAAAGCTGGCCGCTGCCTTTCGATTCGCCCAGGGTCAGGGTCAGCCCCCGGGTCTCGATGCGGGTGGCGCTGGCGGTCAGCCGGAACTCCGCCGTCATCGGCTCCGACAGGGAAAGCCCGGAAACGTCGGTGGCCCCGGCCAGCATCTGCAGCGCCGTCATGGTCTCGCCCACATTGCTGCTTTTGATGCTGGCATTGCCGGTATAGGCCAGATCCTCGCCAAGGGTGACGATGCCGCTCGTGTCTAATGTGGCGCGGGCAAAGCCGAGCGTGCCCTTGAACGGCGTCTTGCCGCCGACACCCTTGCGGCTCATGGTGAAGTCAAAATGGATCGGCACCGCCCGATAGAGCAGACTGCCCCCAGCCTTGAAGGGCCCGTCAAAGCTTTTGGCCTCAAGCTCGAAGGTGACCCCGGAGACATTCTCCTGCCAATGGCGGACGGAGTCGCGATAGGAAACAATGCCATCCCGGACCGCGAACCGATCGAGCTTAAGATCCGGCGTTCGTTCACTAACCTTCTGAAGATATTGTTTTTTCTTGCCGAGCCGCCAGTTTTCCTCGCCATTTGGCAAGACTTCGAGCTGAAGCACCGGCTTGTCGAAAATGACCTTGCTGACAAACAATTCGCCGAAGAACAACGGCAGAATGGCGATGCGCACGTCGACGCGCTCGACGCTCGCCATCTCCTCGGCGGTGCCGCCGGGGAGGTTGCCCATGCGCAGTTTATTGAGGATCACCACCGGGAGCGGCAGCAGTTCGACCTCCACCGGGCCGTCCACATGGACCGACCGATCGGTCACCTTCGAGGCCAGGGTCTCGATCTCGGGCTTATAGCTGTTCCAGTCGATAAGGCGCGGCACCACAAGGGCCAAGAGCACCAACGTGCCCAGCCCGCCCGCCGCCGCGATCCAGAATTTGCGGCGTTCTGAAGGCTTGCCCGTCATAGCGATCTGTTCCCCGCTCTGCCCGGCATGGAACGCTTTCCCCCTCAACCCCATCCTGATCTTATGTTGAACGCTTGTTTTGCCCCCATGCTAGCCTATAAAGTTCAAGAGGCTACAAAGGATGCCATAAGCCCGCGAAACCTACGCAGCCTTTGAGGCAAAATGGTGACGACAGCAGGAAGCTCGGGTAGAAAGCTTCTCGATTGAAAACCTGATATAGCAAAAAAACTAAAAAACCATCATCAGAGCGCAGTTGGATCGACGGTACCATGACAGACTCAGTCCCCATGACGGTTTTGAATGCCTCTGTGTTACCCGCATGGGTTGACCATAACGGGCATATGAACGTGGCCTATTACGCCACCCTGTTCGATCAGGCCTTCGAAGCCTTTTTCGACGTGGCCGGGGTCGGGCGCGACTATTCAGCCAGCCATGGCTGCGCCATGTTCGTCGTTGAAAGCCATTTCACCTATCAGCGCGAACTGAATGCGGGGGCCCCGCTCACCCTGCGTGTGCAGCTGATCGACCGTGACCGCAAGCGCATTCATGTGTTCCTCGAACTTTACCACGGGACCGAGCAGTATCTGGCCGCCACATCGGAACAGATCGCTGTCCATGTGAACCTCAAAAGCCGCAAGAGTCTGTCGATGCCGCCGGAGGTTATGGAGAATCTGAGCGAAATTCTCGATGCCCATTACCGCATCGCCCGGCCGAAGGAAGTCGGCCACAAGATCGGCATGCGGCGCAAGAAGCCGACATTGGCCGCGTCCTGACCCTTGTCGCGGGCCCGGCCGGTCCGCTATAACACCGCCATGACCGATCCATTTGACCTCGACGCGCTGCCTGAAAGCGCCCCGTCCCGCAGCGCCCCGACGCGGCCCGCGCCCTATCTTGCGAATTTGAACCCCGAACAGCGGACAGCGGTCGAAAGCCTCGACGGCCCGGTTCTGGTGCTGGCCGGGGCGGGAACCGGCAAAACGCGGGTGCTGACCACCCGGCTTGCCCATCTCCTTAATCTCGGCCGCGCCTATCCGAGCCAGATTCTGGCGGTGACCTTCACCAACAAGGCCGCCCGCGAAATGCAGGAGCGTGTCGGTCATGCGATCGGTGGAAGCGCCGAGGGCATGCCCTGGCTTGGCACCTTTCATGCGGTGGCGGCCAAGATTCTGCGGCGGCATGCAGAACTTGTGGGGCTCAAGTCGAATTTCACCATTCTCGACACCGACGACCAGATCCGGGTCATCAAGCAGGTGCTGGAACTCGCGCGGCTGGATGACAAGCGCTGGCCACCGAAGCTGTTCGCCTCCCTGCTCGATCAATGGAAAAACCGTGGCCTGACCCCGCAGAAACTCAGTGCCGCCGATGCCCAGGCCTTTGCCGATGGCCGGGCCGCCGAGCTTTATGCCGGCTATCAAGAACGGCTCCGCACTCTGAACGCCGCTGATTT
Organism: Govania unica; assembly: GCF_027920805.1. GTDB lineage: Bacteria > Pseudomonadota > Alphaproteobacteria > Sphingomonadales > Govanellaceae > Govanella > Govanella unica. The sequence goes on along the minus strand of NZ_JANWOI010000005.1, from coordinate 135,227 downwards.
CGGCGATCTTCTGTTGCATAACCTGACCATTTTCCAGAACCACCCGGACATTCTCGCCGACTATCAGCGGCGCTTCCGTTATGTGCTGGTCGACGAATATCAGGACACCAACGTCAGTCAGTATCTGTGGCTGCGGCTGCTGGCGCAGGCTCATAAGAACATCTGCTGTGTCGGCGATGATGACCAATCGATCTATGGCTGGCGCGGGGCTGAGGTCGGCAATATCCTGCGCTTCGAAACTGATTTCCCGGGGGCCGCGATCATCCGGCTTGAACAGAATTATCGTTCCACACCTGAAATCCTTGGGGCGGCATCGGGGCTCATTGCCGCCAACAAGGGACGGCTTGGCAAAACCCTTTGGACCACGGCCCCCGCCGGGGAGAAAGTCCGCGTGCGCGGCGTCTGGGATGGCCCGGAAGAAGCCCGCGTCGTCACTGACGAGATTGAAAGCCTGCGCGCCCGGGGCGACAAGCTGTCCCAAACCGCCGTTCTCGTCCGCGCCGGATTCCAGACCCGCGAATTCGAAGAGCGCTTTCTCACCGTCGGCCTTCCTTACCGCATCGTCGGCGGGGCGCGGTTTTACGAACGGTTGGAAATCCGCGATGCGCTCGCCTATCTGCGGCTGATCCAGCAAGGGGATGACGATCTCGCGTTTGAACGCGTCATCAACACCCCGAAACGCGGCATCGGCAAGGTGGCGCTGCAAAAGCTTTACGCCGTGTCCCGCGATCTCCGGGTGCCGCTGTTGCGCGCCGCAGAAATGCTTGGGGAGACCGAGGATCTGACCGGGGCCGCCCGGCGCTCCATCATGACCTTTGCCAACGACATCCGGCGCTGGCGCGACCTGCGCGATACGGTCGGCCATATGCAGCTGGCCGAAACCGTGCTCGAAGAATCCGGCTATGTGGCCATGTGGCAGCAGGATAAGTCGGCGGAAGCGCCGGGGCGGCTTGAAAACCTCGCCGAACTCATGCGCGCTATGGAAGGCTTTGATAATCTCGGCGGCTTCCTGGAGCATGTGAGCCTCGTCATGGACAACGAGCAGAACAATCACGGCGACAAGGTCAGCGTCATGACCCTCCACAGCGCCAAGGGGCTTGAGTTCGACAGCGTCTTCCTGCCCGGCTGGGAGGAGGGACTGTTCCCGAACCAGCGCGCGCTTGATGATGGCGGGCTTGCGTCGCTTGAGGAAGAACGCCGTCTGGCTTATGTGGGCATCACCCGCGCCCGCAAACGCGCGATCATTCTTCATGCCGCCAACCGCCTGGTCTATGGCCAATGGCAATCAAGCCTGCCGTCACGCTTCATCAACGAGATGCCCGGCGAATTTATCGAGATCGAAAGCAACCCCGGGCTCTATCGCGGCTCCATGTCACGCGGCTATGGCCGTGGCGCGGAGGATAACGACAGCGCCCCCTGGGACAGCGGTGCAAAAGACAGCGGCAGCAGCTGGGGCCAGACCACCGGCCAGTTTTCAAGCCGCCCATCATCAAGCGCCAACTGGAGCCAGCCGCCGCGCCGCGCCATGTCGCCCGGGCGCTTTGGCGGCGGACGGGTGATCGACGCCAAACCGCTGGCCCCGGCCGAAGGCGCCGCCTTCCGCATCGGCGACCGGGTGTTTCACGACAAATTCGGCTATGGACAGGTCATCGCCATTGACGGCACCAAGCTTGAAATCGAGTTCGAGCAGGGCACGGCGAAAAAGGTCATGGCAGGATTCGTCAAACCAGCTTGATGTCCGGTTCCCTCCACCCCGTCATTCCCGCGTAGGCGGGAATCCAGACCGGCGGCAACCATGGATCCCCGCCTACGCGGGGATGACAGTGAAGAAAATGGGATGGCTTCAACAGACGGAACGGCCTGAAGAAGACGCCACGTGCACATGACTAAACGGACTGACAGAGGACCCTAGAGAATGACCCTGGACAATATCTGGAAACTGACGCTCGCAGTCCCTACGCGGTTGATCCCGGCGCTGGAAGATGCGCTGTTCGGCATTGCCGATCTCGACACTCCGCCCACCTTCACCAATTTCGAGATTGTCGAGGGTGAAGAAACCCGGACGTTCGAAGCCTATTTCCCGCAGCCCGCCCCCGCGCCGCTCGCCGTGGTGACGGCGCTTGAAACGACCTTTGCCGCCTTTGGTGAGGACTATGGCGAATTCGGATATGGCCAGGTCGAGGACCGGGACTGGGTCTCGGAATCGCTCCGCCTGCTTGCGCCGATTACCGCCGGACGGTTTTTTGTCCATGGCCGCCATGATGCCGACAAGATACCCGCAGGCTCCCTCTCCCTTGAGATCGAGGCCGGGCAGGCTTTTGGATCAGGCAATCATGCGACCACCCAGGGCTGTCTTTTGGCGCTCAATGACCTTGCGGCAACACTGACACCCGGCAAGGTGCTGGATCTCGGCTGCGGCTCGGGGATTCTGGCGCTTGGCGCGGCGCGGCTTTGGCAGGCTGAGATCATCGCCACCGACATCGACCCCATCGCGGTTGCCGTGACGCGGGAAAATGTGGTGCTGAACGGTGTGGAATTGGCGGAAAACGGGCCCGAGGCCGGAAAAATCACCGCTCTCGTCTGCGACGGCATGGAAGACCCCGCCCTGCAGGCAGCCGCGCCGTTTGATCTGATCGTGGCCAATATTCTGATGCGGCCACTGATCGATCTTGCCCCCGCCATCACGGCGGCCATGGCATCCGGCAGCTATCTCGTGCTGTCGGGCCTGCTTGAAGATCAACAGGTGGCCGTGGTGGCCGCCTATGTTGAGCAGGGTCTGAAACTTGAGCGCGCCATCGTGATCGACGGCTGGGCCGCGCTCATTTTAACGCGAGAGTGAAATCTCTCAGCCGTCATCGCGAACCGCGTCAGCGGTGTGGCGATCCAGATCTTTGAGCCAGCTGTTTCTGGCGGCGAGACTGGATTGCTTCGGCTTTGCCTCGCAATGACGATGTAGATGGCTTTCGCGGCTTGGTTGCCACGCAGGGTGCAAACTTCCCCGGTTCTTCAGCCGTCATCGCGAGACGCGTTAGCGGCGTGGCGATCCAGGTCTTGGGCCAGACATCAATCTGGCCCTGGATTGCTTCGGCTTTGCCTCGCAATGACAATTACGCGGCTTGGTTGTCTTCGTCGGTTACGTTGTCATTGGCGAAGGGGGCGCGGACGGCGTCAGAAATCTTTGACACCTTGGCTTCGACCAGATCGAGGAAATTGAAATCCGGGCTTTTCACCGCGTCAACCGCCGTGGCGATCAGCGAGAAGGTTCCGCGCACCATGTTTTCCGTCAGCGGACGAATGTCATAGCGGGCGTCATAAACTTCTTCGCTATATCCACGGGCAGCGATGAAATTGACGAATTCAGTTACCGGGTAAGTTGCAACGCCCACGGCGCGAACGACGGCATCAGCAGCAATGTTAAAATCGGTACGGTTTGGCATGATCGTCCCCTTGTTTAAAATACATCAGTCAAAATCTGCTTCATATTGCAGTGCGATAAACTCATCATCCTGAAGCATCTTGTTTCTGCCACCCTTATATTGCATCGCACAATGATAAGTGTAGAGGGGACATATGCATTCCAGCCATGCGTCAGGCGCATGGCTGGGCATATTACTGCTGTGTTTAGGGAATATCTGAATATCTCTAGCGTCTAAGTCAGGTATTGAGGCTGGCCAGCAATGCGATCCAGGCGTCCTCGTCCATAACTTCGATGCCGAGTTCGGCCGCCTTCTTGAGTTTAGAGCCCGCCCCGGGGCCCGCCACCAGGATATCGGTCTTGGCCGAAACCGATCCTGCGACCTTGGCTCCGAGCGCCTCGGCCCGTGCCTTGGCCTCGTCCCGGGTCATTTTTTCAAGCGACCCGGTGAACACCATGGTTTTGCCCGCCACCGGACTGTCCGCCCGCTGCACGGCGACATAATCTTCGACGGTGAGTTCGGACAGCAGGTCATCCACGAGCGCGCGGTTATGGTCCTCGGCAAAGAAATCAACCAGCGCGCGCGCCACTTCCGGGCCGACGCCACCGACATTGATCAGGGCCACCAGCTCCTTGTCCTTGCGACGGTTGAATTTCTCCTCCGTCTCCCCGAGCGCCGGGAAAAGGTCCGCTAACCGCGCGACGGCACGCTCGATGCCTTCGCGTAAAGCTGCAAAGCTGCCATAAACCTTGGCCAGATCACGCGCCGTCACTTCGCCGATATGACGAATGCCGAGCGCAAATAGAAAGCGCGGCAAAGAGATATGGCGGCGGTCGTCAATGGCGGCCATGAGTTTCTGAACCGATTGCCCACCCCAACCGTCACGGATCAGAAGCGCCTCCTGATGCTCTTTCAGGCGGAAAATATCGGCGGGGCTTTTGATGATCCCCTCGGTGACGAATTCCTCGACGCTTTTGGCCCCGAGACCTTCGATATCAAAGGCCGTGCGCGAGACGAAATGACGCAGGCGTTCCACCTGTTGCGCCGGGCAGATGAGGCCGCCGGTGCAGCGGCGGGCGACTTCGCCCTCCTCCCGCACCGCCTGACTGTCGCAGGCCGGGCAGCTGTGCGGGAACTCATAGGGGACGGAGCCCGGCGGGCGCTTGGCCGTCACCACCGCCACCACCTGCGGGATGACGTCGCCTGCGCGCTGGATGATCACCCTATCGCCGATATGGATATCCTTGCGGGCGATTTCATCCTCGTTATGCAGGGTGGCGTTCGAGACCACGACGCCGCCCACCGTCACCGGATGCAGTTTGGCCACCGGCGTCAGCACACCAGTGCGTCCAACCTGAATATCGATGGCTTCGAGGGTGGTCTCGGCTTGCTCCGCCGGAAATTTATGGGCAATGGCCCAGCGCGGATCGCGGCTTTTCATGCCGAGACGGTCCTGCCAGTCGAGGCGATCGACCTTATAGACCACGCCGTCGATGTCATACATGAGATTGGCGCGATCAGCCTCGATCGTCGCGTAGAACGCAAGCAAGGCGGGCAGATCTGAAATCTTGCAGCTCAAGGGATTGGTGGCAAAGCCCCAGTCGCGGAAATGCTCCATGACCTCGGAATGACGGGCGCCGAGGGGGGCGCTCACCTCGCCCCAGGCATAGGCGAAAAAGCGCAAGGGGCGAGCTTCGGTAACCGATGGGTCAAGCTGGCGTACCGATCCGGCGGCGGCGTTGCGTGGATTGGCGAAGGGCGGTTTTCCGGCGGCAATCTGACGCGCATTCAGATCGGCGAAATCGGGTTTGGCCATATAGACCTCACCACGCACTTCGAGGATATCGGGCCAGCCTAGCCCCTGAAGCTCATGGGGGATGTCGGCGATGGTCAGGAGGTTTTGCGTGATGTCCTCGCCCTCGCTGCCGTCGCCGCGTGTGGCGCCGACGATCAGCCGTCCCTGCTCATAACGCAGGCTGGCCGACAGGCCGTCAATCTTGGGCTCGGCCATCAGATCCACAACCGCGTCATCAGGCAGCTTCAAAAAGCGCCGCACCCGGCTGACGAAATCCTCCACATCCTCACTGGTGAAGGCATTGGCGAGCGACAGCATGGGCTTCGCATGACGGACCTTGGCGAACCCGGCGGCCGGAGCAGCCCCTACTTTCTTGCTCGGGCTGTCGGGGCGGACGAGATCGGGGAAGCGCGCCTCGATCGCCGCATTGCGCAGGCGGAGCGCGTCATAGTCGGCGTCAGTGATGACCGGCGCGTCTTGTTGGTAATAGGCGGCGTCGTGACGGGCAATTTCTTGTGCGAGATCAGCAAGTTCCGCCACCGCCTCCATCGGCGTGAGGGCATCCACCGCGAGAGGCGTTGTCTGTCGCTTGTCCATTGGGTCACTGCCTCTCGTGATTTAGATAGATCTGTCTGTCCCGCGTTTAAGGGACAACAATTATAAGCCATCAGGCAGCCTTGCAAAGTGCTTGCGATGGTATCAGCGTTGCATCAGCTGCGCCGCCGCCGCCCGCGCTTCGTCGGTGATGCGCGCCCCGGCCAGCATGCGGGCGATTTCCTCCTGCCGGGCGGAGGGGTCGAGAGCCTGCACTTCAGTGATCATTTCCTCACCACGACCGGCTTTGCGGGTGCGCTTGCTGATATGCCAGTGATGGCTGCCCGCCGCCGCCACCTGCGGCGAATGTGTGACCACGAGAACCTGTAGCGATCCGGCCAGTTGTGCCAGGCGCTCGCCGACCGCATCGGCCACGGCACCGCCGACCCCGCGATCCACTTCATCGAAGATCAGGGTCGGGGCCGACCCGCGCGCGGCGAGCACGACCTTGAGCGCGAGGATGAAGCGCGATTGTTCCCCGCCCGAGGCGATTTTCATCAAGGGACCAAAAGGTGCCCCCGGATTGGTCGCGACCTCGAACTCGATGCGCTCGCCGCCGTCGGCGGTCCAGTGCTCTTCGGGCAAAAGTTCGATCCGGGTGCGGAATTTGGCTTTGTCGAGCTTGAGCGGCGCGAGTTCGGCATTGACCACGCGGTCGAGTGAGAGCGCGGTCTTTTCCCGTTTCTGGCGTAAGGCGAGCGCGGCTTTTTCAAAATTTTGCCGGGACTTCGCCTCAGCCGCCACCAGATCGCGCAGACGGTTTTCACTGTGATCGAGGGCGCTCAGCCGGGCGGCATATTGATCACGCAGATCCTGAAGGTCATCGACCGCGCAATGATGTTTGCGCGCGGCCCCCCGGAGCGCAAACAGGCGTTCTTCGGTGGCGTCCTGCTCCCGCGGATCAAAGGCGAACCGGGCCAACATCTCCTCAAGCTGGGCAATGGCCTCGCCCGCCTCGATGGAGGCCCGCTCCAAGGCTGTCAGCACCCCGTCGAGCGCCTCTCCGCCGGTGCCGGGCATACGCTCAAGCCGCCGCATGGCGCCGCGCAGCAGCCCATCCGCCCCGCCGTCGCTGACCAGGTCGTTCAACACCTCGCCAAGCCCGCCGCGCAGTTTTTCCCCCTGCATCATCAGAGTGCGGCGGGCTGAAAGCACCTCCTCCTCACCGATCACCGGGTCGAGCTTGTCGAGTTCAGCCAGACTGTGCCGGAGATAATCTTCATCAGCGCGGATGGCTTGCAACAGCTGCTGTTCGGCACTGACCAGGCCCCGCGCCGCGTCCCAGTCGCCATGGGCACGGCGCAGAGCGGCGAGCGCATCGTCCGCTCCGATAAAGGCATCGAGCAAACGCCGATGACCACCCGCGTTCAAAAGACCGCGATCGTCATGTTGGCCATGAATTTCAACCAGTTGATCGCCGATTTCCCGCATCAGGCCGACCCCGATGGGGGCGTCATTGAGAAAGGCGCGAGTGCGGCCGTCAGCCTCGATCATGCGGCGGAGGATGAGAATGCCGTCTCCGGCCCCCTCATCAAGCCCCTGATCGCGTAGCAGGCCCCAGACCGCATGGGTCGCGGCAAGTTCGAACAGCGCCGTCACCTGCCCGCGCTCCGCACCCGGACGCACAAGACCACGCTCAGCCCGCGCGCCAAGCGCGAGACCAAGCGAATCAAGCAGAATGGATTTCCCCGCCCCGGTTTCCCCGGTCAGGACGCAAAGACCGTCTTCAAAGCTCAGGTCGAGCCGCTCAATGACGACGATATCCCGAATGGACAGGGTCTTCAGCATCAGCAGCCTATTCCGCTCTCAAGGGCCAAGGTGCCCCGTCGGCGTCCCGATCAGAGGTTGCCTGAAGGCGCTGCCGCCGGTGCGGCAGGCTGCGCCTCAGCAGGTTTATGCCGTGCCGGTATGGCATGTTCCTTGCCGAGAAGCGTATAGCTGCGCTTGTACCATTTGCTATCGGGGTAGTTTTCCCCAAGCACAGCAGCAGAGCGCTGAGCTTCTTCGATCAGACCGAGGGCGAGATAGGATTCGGTCAGCCGATGCAGCGCCTCAGGCACCTGGGTGGTCGTCTGATATTTGTCAACGACGCTGCGGAAGCGATTGGACGCCGCCAGATATTCCTTTGATTTCAAATAATAACGGCCAATCGACATTTCCTTGCCCGCAAGATGATCCCGGGTCAGGTCAATCTTTTGCCGCGCGTCCTGGGCAAATTCGGTATTGGGGAAGCGGCGGACGATTTCCTGCAGGGCAGTCATTGCCTGTTCGGTCATCTTCTGGTCGCGGCCGACGTCGGAAATCTGCTCATAATAACAGATGGCCACAAGATAATAGGCGTAAGGCGCATCCTTGTTGCCAGGATGCAGCGAAATAAACCGCTCAGCCGCCAGAATCGCGTCTTCGTATTTATTGGCCATATAATAGGAATAGGCCGCCATCAACTGCCCGCGGCGCGCCCATGCCGAATAGGGATGCTGACGCTCAACTTCGTCAAAGGCACCCGCGGCATACCGATACTGCCCCTCGTCGAGATAGGTCCCGGCGATGTTGTAGAGCGTGTCGACGTCACGTTCCTTGTAAACGTCTTTGGAGTCGCTGCTGCAAGCACTTAGCAACAGGCTGCCGCCAAGCATGAAGCCTAGGGCGACATGACGGATATAAGGGGAAATGCGCCGCGCGGACTCGGTACCGTCCCCGAAAGAACCGACCGAAGATCCAGCTGTGCGATCAATGCTAAAAGCAACCATACGAGACACAGGGCCTGACTTTCGTTGTAACTGAGACGCGAGGATGCGGACATGAAATTCCCGATCAAAGCGGATTACACATGCAAAGCATCCGATTTTGTGCTAACTCTATACCATGACTCTCTTGGATCGAGCCAACAAATTAGCTGATCCCTGACAGGCATCACGTTCTAATTGTAAGTTGTGGGCTTTCGGAAGCATTTTGCCAATTGTACTTACATATGTGGCCAAACATCTGCCCTGAAATCACGTCTTGCCCCACATCCTGAACGTGCGGATGTATTTTCTGATGCAACTTCAAGGGAGATAGAGTAACTCAGTGAAACCTGAGCTGTCGGACCTGTTCCGGGGGGTAGCGGACGATTAGTTCAAAAAATAACGAGAAGCTGCAACCAAACTTGCCAGTCAACTGTGGAGCAATGCGATGGCTAAACAAGCAACGATTCGTAGAGGGCGCCCTCCGAAGTCGGCCGCAAAGACCGCGACCGCAACCAAAGCCGCCCCTAAAACAACTGCACCTAAATCAACTACAACCAGAAAAGTAGAACCCGCCCGGCGTCGTGGTGCCCGGCAAAGCGTGTATGCAAAACGCGTTGATGCTTATGTTGGAGAACGGCTGCGCGAACGCCGCAGCATGATGGGATATACCCAGGAATCCCTGGCTAATCACCTCAAACTTTCGCATCAACAAGTACAGAAATACGAAACCGGCGCCAACCGTATCAGTGCCGGAAGACTCTATGAACTCGCGAAGACGTTAGGCGTTAATGTATCCTACTTCTTCGATGGTTTTGACGAAGGAGCCCCGATAACCGAACAAAAGCACGGCGGCACCAATCGTTCGGCCATCGAAATCGCTCAGAATTTCAGCGAGATCAAGGACCCGTCGGTCAAATCGACCCTGTCGAGCCTGGTCAAGATGCTGGCTCAGCATGAGCGGGAACGTCAAGACGCCTGAGCATCCATCATCGCAACAGCATGTGCGCGATGATCATGGATAGCGAACTCTCAAGAACGACCTGAGTGATATCACTCGGGTCGTTTTCTTTTGGGCGGCCCGATATGTCAAAAAACGACCCGAGCGGGATGGCTCGGGCCGTTTCTTTTGGGCTTTATCTGATTGTCAAAAAAAACGACCCAAGCGGGATGGCTCGGGCCGTTTCTTTTGGGCTTGTCTGATTGTCAAAAAAAACGACCCGAGCGGGATGGCTCGGGCCGTTTCTTTTGACGGTGGACCTTGATCGGACCCAAAGGCCCGGAGCAAGTCCAGGCGTCACCGAACGGCGTGAAGGCGGCGGAGATCGCCTGTGATGTCAACCACCTTCATGCCGTGGTATCTGGGGCCGACCTCAGTTGGCCTGACGGCGCAGGAACGTCGGAATTTCGAGTTGATCATCCAGTTTATTGCGTTGGGCCGGGCGATCTTCCGCATTGTTCCGGCCGAGGCTTGGCGCGGCAGGTTGTGCCGGCTCGCCACGCGCGGGTTCCGCGCGGGGCGGCTCAACGCGGGCGGGTTCAGCGCGGGCGGGTTCCATCCGTGTCATTTCCGCACGCGGCGCCCTCAACTGCGGTGCCGGCGCGCGGCGGTCGTCTTCATAGGCATCCTGTTGCTGGGACCGCTCATTGCGACGGCCACGGCCGGTCAGACGATCGAACCAGGACCGCGATTCCTTCTGTTCTTCATAGGCTTGCTGCGGAGCGTCATCATACGCCTGATCGTCATAATGATCCGCTTCGTCATCAGCATATTGCGCGGCTGCGGGCTGGCTTAGAACAGGGTCGGCATGTGGTGTTTCTTCGTAGTTTTCCTCAGCTGCGTAATCATCCTCGTAAGCTTCCGTGGCATAAGCCTCGTTGGCGCTGAGATCGACGGCGTTGGTGGCATCCATGGGTGCGTCCACGTAAGCCGCAGGGGCCACCGGAGCCGCCGGGAAGCCATCACGGGCCGCAGCCGGAGCGGTGGCAACCAATTCCGGACGGCCGCTGCGCGCGCTTGCCTGTGCGGCGGCTTGAGCCGCCACCTGATGGACGATGGCGCTGTTTTCGGAATCGATGCCGGTCGCGACAACGGACACACGCATGCGGCCGTTAAGCGTGTCATCGAGCGCCGAACCGACGAGAATATGTGCTTCCGGATCGACTTCGCTGCGAATGCGATTGGCGGCTTCGTCGACTTCGTAAAGGGTAAGATCCATACCGCCGGTGATGTTGATGAGCACGCCCTTTGCGCCCTTCATCGACACTTCGTCCAGCAGCGGGTTGGAGATGGCGGCTTCAGCAGCTTCAAGCGCGCGGTTGTCACCGGTGGCCTCGCCCGTGCCCATCATCGCCTTGCCCATTTCGCTCATGACCGTGCGGACGTCGGCGAAATCGAGATTGACGAGACCCGGCATGACCATAAGGTCGGTGATACCGCGCACGCCCGAATACAGCACTTCGTCAGCCATGGCGAAGGCATCGGCGAAGGTGGTTTTTTCATTGGCGACACGGAACAGATTCTGATTTGGAATAATGATCAGCGTGTCGACATATTTTTGCAGTTCGGCAATGCCTTCTTCAGCAAGGCGCATGCGCTTGCCGCCTTCGAACTGAAACGGCTTCGACACCACGCCAACCGTCAGCACACCAAGTTCACGGGCCGCCCGCGCGATCACCGGAGCCGCACCGGTACCGGTACCGCCGCCCATGCCAGCGGTGATGAACACCATATGGGTGCCGGTCAGATATTGCATAACCTCTTCAAGGTTTTCTTCTGCTGCCGCACGGCCAACATCCGGGCGCGCACCGGCACCAAGGCCCTGCGTCAGCTTATTGCCAAGCTGAATGCGCTTGTCGGCGCGCGAATGCGCGAGCGCCTGGGCGTCCGTGTTGGCGACGACGAATTCGACGCCTTGCAGATTGGCTTTGATCATGTTGTTGACGCCATTGCCGCCGGCTCCGCCGACGCCAATGACTGTGATACGCGGCTGAAGCTCTGTCAGCTCGGGCATGCTGAGGGTGATGGTCATTTGGCGATCTCCATTCAACAGAATTTGGTCATGTTGTCATTTACTTCGAAAGAGTGGCATCCCCCAGCCCTTCAGAAGTTCTCTCGTAGCCAGCGGCCCACCCGCGCCAGACGATTGCGGGGATCCGCCATCGTCGGACGCGCCTGCGCCTCCACCGGACCGCTGACCGCATAGGTCAGAAGCCCTGCGCAGGTCGAAAAAGCCGGTCCCTGGGTTACATCGGCCAAACCATGCACCGTAAGCGGTTGGCCAACCCGCACACGCTTGTCAAGCACCCGGGTCGCAAGATCGCGCGTACCCGGCAACTGTGACGCGCCGCCGGTCAGAACAACCCGGCGGCCCGCCAATCGGTCGAACCCGCTTTCGATCAGACGATCGCGCACGAGTTCAAAAGTTTCCTCAAGCCGCGGGCGAATGATGCCGGTCAGCATGGAGCGCGGAATGCGGCTCATGCTGTCGACGTCATGTTCACCGACCTGCGGCACATCAATAATTTCACGATCATCGGAGGCGCTTGGGAGCGCGCTGCCGAACAGCGTCTTCATGCGTTCGGCATGGGACACCGGCGTCAACAACCCGCGTGCGATGTCATTGGTCACATGATTGCCACCGACCGGAATGACCGAGGTGTAAGCCATCGCCCCATCAATAAACACAGCGATCGAGGTCGTGCCGCCGCCCATATCCACGAGCACGACACCAAGATCCTTTTCATCTTCGACGAGCGACGACAGACCGGCGGCATAGGGTGACACGACAAATCCCGCGACCCGCAAATGGCCGCGTCCGACGCAAGCCTCAAGATTGCGGATAGGGCTTGCCGGGGCCGTCACCACATGCATCTCAACGCCCAGCCGTTCCCCGATCAGGCCCCGCGGTTCACGCACGCCGAAAGACTGATCGACGGCATAAGACACCGGCAGGGCATGGACAATTTCCCGCCCGCGCGCGTCAAACGCCGCGCGGCCACGGTCAAGGACATGAAGGATATCGGCGTTGCCGATTTCATGACCCTCGACCGCCACATCGACCGACACCCCTTCGGACTGAATGCTGCTCAGCGACAGATTGACGTAAACCTCGTCAATGGGTGTGCCAGCCATGCGTTCGGCGGCGTCAACAGCGGTGCGGATCGAGGTTTCGGTTTCTTCCATATCGACCACGGCGCCGGCCTTGAGGCCGGTGGACACCTGATGGCCGATGCCGACGACACGGACCCCGCCTTCATCCGTTTGGCGCGCAATAAAGCAGCAGACCTTGGAGCTTCCAACGTCCAGCGCGGCAACGAATTTGTCGCGGGCAACGGCCATTTAGACCCGTGCTCCTTTCGGTTTGGCGTCGCTTGATTCCTTGCGGCGCGCCACTTCAGGCTCGGTCAGGCGCAGCACCAGCCGGTCGGGCTGACGCAGGTCGATGATATGAATTTCACGTTCGAGCAGACGATGCTTGCGCTCAAGCTCGGCCAGACGGACCCAGGCTCCGGGCAGATCCTGTTCCGGCAGCCGGGCGCGCACGCCGCCTTTGAAAACGATGTCCCAGCGCCGTTCCCCGACCCGTACCGCCGCCTTGATGCGGGACGCGAGTTCAGGTTCGGACCTGACCGCCTTCATGAGATCGGCAGCCGCGAATTCGGCCCCCTTGCCAACGACCTGCGGCAGATTGCTGTAGCCCGCGACGTCGGTCGAGGTGATGGGATGGCCATCAGCGTCGATCAGGGTCAAGACGCCGTCGCGCTGCCAGAGAGCCGCGGGGGTGCGTTCTTCGATCACCACGCGAATGGTGTTGGGCAATTCACGCGCCACAGACGCCGTTTTCACCCATCCGACGGATGAAACACGCGCGCGCGCGTCCTCGGGGTCCACCGCAAAGATCGGCGTGCCCTTGGTTATGCCCAAAGCTTCTCTCAACTCGGCCTCGCTCAGCTTGTCCCGCCCCTGAATGCTGACATTTTCCACCACAAGCCCCGCTTTGACCGACTGATCGAGCAGGAATTGCGTTACGCCGTTCAGGATAGAGCTTGCAGCCCCCGAACTCCAGAGAAATGCGCAGAACAGACCAAGAACGAACACAAGAACTGGTGGCATGAGCCTCCGGAATGCATAAACCCTGCGTCTGCGACGCAGAGTATGCATCTCCCGTTCCCCCCGGCGATAGCGCGGTTCGCCGTCGTCGCGATCCCCGCGCGTGAGTGAAAGTTGCGGCTCCTGCGGCCGCGGCTCCTGCGGCCGCGGCCGCTGAGCTGTAGGACGCGGTTGCGCCGATTGCGGTTGCGCCGGGCGAGGAGACAGGCGCGGCTCATCCCGTGGATCGGCCGCAGATCGCGCAAGCTGCGGATCTTGACGCAGTTGATCCGGGCGCTGGGGTTGAGGACGCTGGGGTTGAGGACGCTGGGGTTGCGTTGGGCGCGCGTCGGGCGTCACCCGCAGTTCAGGACCGCGTGCGCCCTCAGGCCGGTTCGGATCACGATCAGCTCTCATCGTTCCACTCCCGCGTCTTCGACCAGCCAGCAGACCAGGTCGGTGAAGGATATATTTTTGTCACCGGCAATTTCCGGCACCAGCGAGAGCGGCGTCATGCCGGGCTGGGTGTTGGTTTCGAGGATATAAAACCGCTCGTTCGCTTCGTCATAACGGAAATCGGAGCGCGTCACGCCGCGACAGCCGAGCGCCTTATGGGCGCGTTCGGCATAATCATGCACAAGCGCGCGGGCCGCATCCGACAACGGCGCGGGCATCAGATGATCGGCGAGCCCGGCCGTGTATTTGGCGGCGTAATCATAGAACCCGGATTTCGGCTTGATCTCAATTGCGCCGAGCGCCTTGTTGTCCATGACCGCGACCTGAATTTCCCGGCCCGGAATATATTGCTCCACCAGCAACCGCTCGGCGGTCGGGAAGCGCGCCACATCGGCGGTCCAGTTGTCGCCCTTCTGCACGATGACGACGCCGACGCTTGAGCCTTCGTTCAAGGGCTTGACCACATAGGGGCGCGGCATCGGCTCGTGCGCCACAAGCTCGCTGCGCGACACCACCACGCCCGGCGCGCAAGGGATTCCGGCATCGAGAAACAATTGCTTGGCCGCCGGTTTGTCCATGGCCACAGCCGACGCCATGACGCCCGAATGGGTATAGGGAATGCCCATGATTTCGAGCAGCCCCTGAACGGTTCCGTCCTCACCCCAGCGGCCATGCAGCGCGTTGAACACCACATCCGGTTTGAGCGCGGCGAGACGGGCGGCGATGTCACGTTCCATGTCGATTTCGCTGACGCGGTAACCCGCTTCGGACAGCGCCTTGGACACTGCTGCGCCGGACACAAGCGAGACCTCGCGCTCGGCCGACCAGCCGCCCATCAAAACCGCCACATGGCATCCGGCGCGGGTCAATATGCTCATGTCTTCGGTCCTTCCTTAGGGCGGCGTCCGATGCGGCGGATTTCCCAGTCAAGGGAGACACCCGTCACGTCCTTGACGCGGCGGCGCACATCCTCGCCCAGGCGTTCGATATCGGTTGCCGTGGCTGTGCCGCTGTTGATCAGAAAATTGCAATGTTTGGCCGAGACTTCGGCGCCGCCGACCTTATGGCCGCGACAGCCTGCCTCGTCGACGAGTTCCCAGGCGCGGCGGCCCTTCGCGTCCGCCGAGGTCGGGTTCTTGAACGTGCTGCCGCCGGTGCGGGTGCGTAAGGGTTGGCTTTCCTCGCGCGCTTCGTTGATGCGGTCCATGCGGGCGGCGATGACGGCGGGATCATCGGGCGTGCCGCGAAATTCGCCGCTGACAAAAATCCAGTCTTCGGGGACGCGGGTCTTGCGATAGGAAAAACCCATCTCGTCCGGCGTCAGGCGATGGAGATTGCCGTGACGATCGAGCGCTTCGGCAGCCACCAGCACATCGGCCACTTCATGCCCGTAAGCACCCGCGTTCATACGGAGCGCGCCGCCGATTGTGCCGGGAATGCCGCGCAGAAATTCAAGACCACCGAGGCCTTCATCACGGGCGAACGAGGCAACGCTGATATCGCTTGCGCCGCCACCGGCACGGATGACACGCCCCACCCGTTCCATCTGGCCGAACGCCTTGCCGAGACGAATAACCACGCCATCGACGCCGCCGTCCCGCACCAGCAGGTTGGAGCCGAGCCCGATCACCGAGAGCGGCAGATCAACCGGAACATTGCGCAAAAAATCCACGAGATCGGACGTATCCGCCGGACGGAACAAAACATCCGCAGCACCACCAACCCGGAACCAGGTATATTCCGCCAAGGACGCGCCCGCGTCATAGCGGCCACGCACAGGCGGCAGCCGATCAAGGATTTTCTGCGCGGGCTGCGGCGTAGTCATCAGGCGGCTCCGCTTTTCAAACCGGCGAGGGCTTCGGGCAAGTCATAGGCCCAGGCTGAAATGCTGCCTGCACCAAGACAGATCACCACGTCGCCCGGCACGGCTTCGGCCGCGACCAGAACCGCGAGATCGGCTTGATTATCGAGCGCGATCACATGGCGATGACCATGCGCGCGCAACCCTTCCGCCAAGGCATCGCGATCTCTGCCAGGGATCGGTTCTTCTCCCGCCGCATAGACATCGGCGACGATCACTGTGTCGGCATCGTTGAAGCAGGTGCAGAATTCTTCGAACAGACTGTTCAGGCGCGAATAGCGATGCGGCTGCACGACGGCGATCACGCGCTGGTCGTAGGCCTGACGTCCGGCCTTGAGAACGGCGGCGATTTCCACCGGATGATGACCGTAATCATCGATGATGGTGACGCCATCAATCACACCCACTTTGGTGAAGCGCCGCTTGACACCGCCAAAGCCCGCGAGCGCACTGCGCACTACATCATCGGAAATGCCAAGTTCAGCAGCAACGGCGATGGCGGCGAGCGAATTTTGCACGTTGTGGGTACCGGGCATGGG
Source organism: Govania unica (assembly GCF_027920805.1). GTDB lineage: Bacteria > Pseudomonadota > Alphaproteobacteria > Sphingomonadales > Govanellaceae > Govanella > Govanella unica. The sequence goes on along the minus strand of NZ_JANWOI010000005.1, from coordinate 118,748 downwards.
CAGCTTCACGCCCGCGATCACCCGCGTCTCGCCGTTTTGACGGTCGCGGATTTCGACGTCATATTCGGCATTGCCATTGGCGAAACTGAGATTGATGCCGCGCACGTCGGCTTGCGGGCTGAGGCCGTAGGTTACAATCTTGCGATCATGAACACGGCCGATCAGTGCCTGCACTTCCGGATGATCAATGCAGACGGCGGCGAAGCCATAGAACGGCACCGATTCCACAAAGCGCAGGAAGGCGGCTTTTTCGGTTTCAAAATCGCCATAGAAATCGAGATGCTCGGGATCGATATTGGTCACAACCGCAATGGTCGCAGGCAGTTTGACAAAGGTCCCGTCGGATTCATCCGCTTCGACCACCATCCAGTCGCCGGTGCCGAGACGCGCGTTGGTGCCATAAGCATTGACAATGCCGCCATTGATCACCGTCGGATCATATTCCGCCGCATCAAGCACGCAGGCGACCATCGACGTGGTGGTGGTTTTGCCGTGGGTACCAGCGATCGAGACGCAGGCCTTCAGGCGCATCAGTTCAGCCAGCATCTCGGCCCGGCGCACAACGGGTTTCAGGGCTGCGCGGGCAGCCTGCATTTCTGGATTGTCGGCCTTGACCGCCGAGGAATAAACAACGACCCGGGCATCCGCGACATTTTCGGCCGACTGACCAATGGCCACCGGTATACCGAGACCGCGCAGACGTTTCACATTGGCATTTTCACCGATATCGCTGCCCTGCACTGCGTAACCGAGATTATGCATCACTTCGGCGATGCCGCTCATGCCGATGCCGCCGATGCCGATGAAGTGAATGCGGCCGATATTGAGCGGGTTCCATTTGGTCATGCGGCGTCCTTATTCTGTTCGTCTAGAAGCGGTAGGGCGGCAAGCGGCCCGCGCGCGAGAATCATACGTTCAATGAGATCGGCGATATCCGAGGCTGCGTTCGGCCGTCCGGTGGCGCGCGCAGCGGCGGCGGCGGTCACCAGTTGTGTAGGCTCCCGCAACAGGGATTGCAGCAGTTTGGCGAGCGTCCCCGGGGTGAAGTCTTTTTGTGCGATCACCCAGGCTCCGCCCGCGTCGCGCAGCTCCGCGGCGTTCGCGGTCTGATGGTCATCGGTCGCGGCGGCGAAGGGTACGAGGATCGCCGGGCGTCCGGCCGCGCTCAATTCGCTAACGGTGGAGGCGCCGGAGCGTGCGATCATCAGATGCGCTTCGGCGAGTTCGGTCGGCAGATTGTCGATGAAGGGCAAAACCGCCGCGGCGATGCCGAGCGATTGATAGGCGTTGCGCACCCGGTCGAGATCTTCTTCGCGGGCTTGCTGGATGATGGCGAGACGGGCGTACATGGCTTTTGGCAAAGCGGAAATCGCCGCTGGCACCACATCGCTTAAAATGGTCGCGCCCTGACTGCCGCCGATGACCAGAATGCGCAACGGTCCATCGGCCTCGGGCGTGGGATAATCGCGATCGCGCAGCAAGGTTACCGCCGGGCGCACCGGATTGCCGGTCACATGCTGATTGGAAATCCAGCGCGGCAGACGCTGTGTATCAGGGGCCGAAAGCGCCACGAACTGAGCGACCCGGGCAAGCAGGCGATTGCTGCCGCCGAACACCGCGTTCTGTTCATGAAGTGCTAACGGCACGCCTGCGAGAAATGCACCGAAGCCCGAGGGCAAGGATGGATAGCCGCCAAAGCCGATCACCGCCGAGGCGTCGATGTCACGCAGCAAACGTGCCGCCCGCAGACTGCCGCCGATGGCCATCAGGCCCGAACGGATACGGGTCAGAAGACCGCTGCCCGCAGGAGCGTTCGCCACTTCATGCACCGGGATATCCGGAAATAAAGGCGCATAGCGCAGACCGCGACGGTCGGTCAGCAGCACTGGGCGATGACCGCGCCGGGCCAGTTCCGCCGCCAGGGCCTGAGCCGGGATCACATGGCCGCCGGTACCGCCTGCGGCAAGCGCGATGGTGAACTGACGGCGCTTCATGGTTCGCCCTCCTCACGGCGGCGCGCGGGCATCGTGCGCGGCATGGGACGGTTTGCGCCGATCACCGGCTGACGGCGGCTGAATGACAACACCATGCCCATGGTCAGGCCAAGCGCCAGCATGGATGATCCGCCATAACTGACGAACGGCAGGGTCATGCCCTTGGATGGCAAGACGGCGAGATTGACGCCCATGTTGATATAGGCCTGCACGCCGAACTGAAACAACAAACCGGCGGTCGCGAGATAGACGAAGGGGTCGTTTTCCTTCAGAAGATTAAGAAGACCGCGAATGACAATGATGGCGAAAATCAGCAACAGGCCAAGGCAGGCGACAACGCCGAATTCTTCACCCGCCACCGCGAAAATAAAATCCGTATGGGCGTCGGGCAACACGCGTTTCACCAGTCCCTCGCCCGGACCGCGCCCGAACAGACCACCATTGCGGAAGGCGTTCAAGGCGGTGTCGATCTGATAGGTGTCACCGCTTGCGGGATCGAGGAAGCGATTGATGCGGCTGGTCACATGAGGCAGGAACATATAGGCCGCACCCATGGCCACAACGCCGGTGATGCCCAGCACCACAAGCCACAGAAGCGGCAGACCAGCGAGGAAAAACAGACCGAGCCAGACAATCACAATCAGCGCCGTCTGGCCGATATCCGGTTGCATCACCAGCGCCGTCACCGTCATCAGCAGAATGACGGCGGCGATCTTGCGACCCGGAAATTGCGGATTGCGCATCTGTTCCGAAAACATCCAGGCGCAGGTGACAATAAACAGCGGCTTCAGAAATTCGGAGGGCTGCAAGGCAAAACTGCCAAGTGGCAACCAGCGCCGGGAGCCCTTGATCTCAGGCCCGAAAAACCCGGCGAGCACCACAAGACCGAGCACCACCGGAAACAAGGCCACCGCCGTCCGCCGCACCGTGCGCGGCGAGGCGAGCGAAATGCCGAACATCAGCAAAACCGTCAACAGCAGATAGCCAAGCTGACGTTCCGCGAAATGAAAGGACGAAAGGCCAAGCCGTTCCGCCACCGCGACGCTTGCGCCGTAGGTCAGAAGCATGCCGAAGCCGATAAGGATGGTGAGCGCGAGCAAAAGCCCGCGATCCACCGTCCACCACCAATTGCCAAGAAGGCTGCGATCCGTACGTGTGAACATGGCTTAAGCCCCCCCGGCCGCAAGGGATTGCGACAGCGCCGCGAACTGACGGCCGCGATCTTCGAAATCCCTGAACTGATCATAGGAGGCGCAGGCCGGAGACAACAGCACCACCGCCGCCTGTCCCGCCGCGCGCGCGTCAGCGAAAGCCATGCGGGTCGCCGTCGCAAGATCGCCCGCGATCACATGATCGAGCGTCGCGCCGAGAGACGCGGCGAAGGCCGGGGCGGCGTCACCGATCAGATAGGCTTTGGCGATATGCGGGAAGAAATCCTTAAGGACCTGAAGATCGGTGGTCTTGGGTTTGCCGCCAGCGATCCAATAGATATGCTCGAACGTGCCGAGCGCTTTGGAGGCCGCGTCGATATTGGTGGCCTTTGAATCATTGATGAATTCAATGCCGTCTCGCGCCGCTACCTTTTGCAGGCGATGCTCCAGCCCGGGAAAACTGCCGAGCGCACGGAAAATCACGCCCGCGCCAAGCCCGACCGAACGCACCGCCGCATAAGCCGCCGCCGCGTTCTGCCAGTTATGTTTGCCGCGCAGGGTTTCAATCGCCGTGAGGCTGCCCACGGGGACCGCGCCGCCTTCGATGCCGTCATACAGCACCCCGTCCTTGACGGTGACGCCGCCGCCGGTTGCATATTCGACGGAAACGGGAATGACATGCGGACCGCCCTGAGGGTTTTTCTCCTGACGCGACAGCCGTTCGGCAAACTGGATGCCATGGGCGTCATCGACACCGATCACCGCCACCTGTCCGGAGCCCTGACCGAGGAACAGCTTTTCCTTGACCGCCTCATACCCCGCCATGTCGCCGTGACGATCAAGATGATCGGGCGTCATATTGAGGAGGACCGCCACGTCAGGGCGGAATTTATCGGTCAGATCAATCTGGAAGGATGAAAGTTCGAGCACATAGACGCCGCCTGCGGGCAGGGGTTCAAGATCGAGCACGCCGGTGCCGATATTGCCGCCGACCGCAACCGGATAGCCTGCCGCAACGAGGATATGACCCACAAGCGCCGTCGTGGTCGATTTGCCGTTGGTGCCGGTGATGGCAATGACTTTGGCCGGGGGCAGATCGGCGCGGGCATAGTCGAACAATTCCATATCGCCGATGACCGGCACATGGGCGGCTTGGGCCGCGATCACCAAAGGATGCGGCACGGGATGGGTGAGCGGCACGCCGGGGCTGACGACGAAGGCATCCATCCGCGACCAGTCGGCGGCGTAAAGATCGGCGACCGTGAGGCCCAGGCGTTCGGCTTCGGCGCGGCGGTCGGCATTGTCGTCATGAACCAGAACCTGAGCGCCGCCCGCCTGCAAGGACAAGGCCGAGGCAAGACCAGAGCGCGCGAGACCGAAGACCGCGACCGTTTTGCCTGCAAACGCCTTGACGACTATCACGTCCCGTCCCTTCCTAACGCAGTTTGAGGGTCGAGAGACCGATGAGAGCCAGGATCACCGCAATGATCCAGAACCGGATGACTACCGTCGATTCCGGCCAGCCTTTTTCTTCGAAATGGTGATGCAGCGGGGCCATGCGGAAAATCCGCTTGCCGGTCAGCTTGAAGGACGCCACCTGCATGATCACCGACACTGTTTCGAGCACAAAGAGGCCGCCGATAATGGCCAGCTCCACCTCATGCTTGGTGACGACGCCGACAACGCCGAGCGCACCGCCGAGTGACAGGCTGCCGGTGTCGCCCATGAACACCATGGCCGGCGGCGCGTTGAACCACAGGAACCCGAGCCCCGCGCCGATGATGGCGCCGCAGAACACAGCGAGTTCCCCGGCTCCGACGACCGGGGTGATTTGCAGATAATTGGCGAAAACCACGTTGCCCACGACATATGCGATCAGTGCGAATGCGCCGGCAGCGATGATCACCGGCATGGTGGCAAGGCCATCCAGACCGTCAGTCAGGTTGACAGCGTTCGACGCGCCGACAATCACCACCAGACCGAAGATGAGATAGAAGTTTCCAAGGTCGAAGACAACATTCTTAAGAAGCGGAATCGTCAGTTTTCCAGCCTCCGCCGAGCCCGAGGCCAGCATGATCCACCACACGGCGACGAAAGCGATGACACCTTCTATCAACAGCTTGGTGCGACCGCTCAAGCCCTTAGGATTGAGTTTTGTGACCTTCATATAGTCGTCGGCAAAGCCCACCGCGCCAAAACCGATGGTCACCAAAAGCGCCGCCCAGACGTAATGGCTGGTCAAATCCGCCCATAACAGCGTCGCGACGGTGAGCGCCAGGAGAATCAGCACGCCGCCCATGGTCGGGGTGCCCTGCTTGGTGACGATATGGCTTTGCGGGCCGTCGTCGCGGATGGGCTGGCCCTTGCCCTGCTTGCTTTTGAGCCAGCGAATGAGGCTGGGCCCGAAAATGAAGCTGACTAGGAGCGCAGTCATCACCGCACCACCAGCCCGGAAGGTGATGTATTTGAAAATATTGAATATCGGGAACTCGCTGCTCAGCGGGAACAACAGGTTGTAGAGCATGCGCGTATCCTATGCATTGGCCGCCTGCGCATCGGTCTTGGACCCGAGCGCGAGCAGCGTGTTCACCACTTTTACCATTCCCATGGACTGGGACCCCTTGATCATCACCACGTCATTCGGACGCACGACGCCTTTGAGCTTTTCCGCCGCCTGAGCCGCCGTGTCCACCGCCGCAAGCAAGGTGGTCTTCGGCAGCGCCGACGCCAGATGGCGCATCAGTTCACCGACCGTGATCACGAGATCCACATCCGCCGCGCGGATGCTGTCGGCCAGCGCCGCATGCAGCTTGGGCGCGGCGTCGCCGAGTTCCTTCATATCGCCAAGGACCGCGATGCGACGGCCACGGCTGCCGTTCCGGGCCCCGTCTCCGCTGTCGATATTGAGCGTGCTCAGGGTATCGAGCGCCGCCCGCATGGAGGCCGGATTGGCGTTATAACTTTCATCCACCACCCAGAAGATAGCCCCGGCCCCAAGCGCCACCTTGTGACGAAGGCCGCGACCCTTGACCGGCATCATGTCGGCGAGCGCGAGCCCGGCGAGGCCGAGATCGGCACCAGCGGCCTGCGCAGTCAGCAGCACGGCGAGGCTGTTCATCACCCAGTGACGGCCGGGCGCGCCGACCTTGTAGGTGATGCGTTCAGAACCGATCATGGCGGTGATGCAGCTGCAATCCTCATGCAGCGCGGTCTTGAGCGGATGGGCGTCGGCGGCCTCACTCATGCCGAAGGTGAGAATGCGTTTGGCCCCGGCGCCAACGGCCGCAGCGCGCAGGCGGGCGAAATGCGGGCTGTCGAGATTGAGGACGGCGATCGCCTCCCCATTCAGGCCCGCGAAGACTTCGGCCTTGGCGTCGGCGATAGCCTCGACCGAGGGGAAATAGGCGCTGTGGGCCTGCTCCACATTGGTGATGAGGGCCACATGGGGGCGCACCTGACGGCTCAGGTCCAAAAGCTCCCCGGAATGATTCATGCCGAGCTCAAGCACCGCGAACTCGCTGTCGGCGGGCATGCGGGCAAGGCTGATCGGCACGCCTAAGTCATTGTTGAAGCTGCCGACGCTGGCGTGGGTCGCCTGCCCGCGGCCAAGTGCGAGACGGAGCGCTTCCTTGGCGCTGGTCTTGCCGACGCTGCCGGTGACGGCGAGGATGCGGGCCGAGGTGCGGTTGCGCGCGGCTTGGCCGAGCGCAATCAGGGCGCTCCGGACATCATCAACCACGAGGCAGGGACCGCCCGGCATGGGACGATCGACGAGCGCTGCGGCCGCCCCCTTCTGGAAGGCGGTGGCGACGAACTCATGGCCATCGGCTTTTTCGCCGCTCAGGGCAATGAACAGATCGCCGGGTTCGAGCGTGCGGGTGTCGATGGAGATGCCGGAGGCGGTCCAGTCGGCCCCGCCTTCAAGCCGGCCGGACGTGGCGGCGGCGGCCTCAGCGGCGGTCCAGAGAGGGCGAGTGGCATCGGTCATGAACGGCCTCCAATCCCGGCTACGGCGGTCTGTACTTCGATCAGATCGTTGAAGTCACGCACTTCCGTGCCGATGATCTGGCCCTGTTCGTGGCCCTTGCCGGCCACCACCAGAATATCGCCGGCTTCAAGATCGCTGACCGCAGCCTGAATGGCGGCGCGACGGTCGGCGATGTCGCGGGCGGTGGGGACGGCGGCGAGAATGGCGGCGCGGATGCTGTCAGGATCTTCGCTGCGCGGGTTGTCGTCGGTCACATAGACGCGGTCGGCGAGTGCCGCCGCGATGTCGCCCATGAGCGGCCGCTTGCCGCGATCACGGTCGCCGCCGCAGCCGAACACCAGCGCGAGCTTGCCGCGCACATGGGGACGCAGGGCGGTAAGTACCGTGCTCAAGGCATCGGGGGTATGGGCATAATCCACATAGATGCTTGCCCCCGACGGATGACGGGCGGCGAGTTCGAGACGGCCGGGCACCGATGTGAGATGCTGAAGGGCCCGAATAGCAGCCTGAGGCTCGGCCCCGCAGGCCATGGCGAGGGCGGCGGCGACTAGCGCGTTCTGGGCCTGAAAGCCACCGGCGAGCGGCAGCTGAATGTCGTAAACTGTCCCTTCATAACCGATGGTCAGGGCCTGACCGCCGTCTTCGGGGACACGCGACAACAGGCGGAGGTCGCCATCATGGGTGCCGACGCGAATGATGCGATGGCCGCGCGCCCAGCACAGGCTTTCAAGCTCGGCCGCATGGGGATCGTCCATATTGAGGACGGCAGTGCCGCCCGGACGCAGCAGGTCGCCGAAAAGGCGGGCCTTCGAAAAGAAGTAATCCTCTTCCGTGCCGTGGTAATCCATATGGTCGCGGGTCAGATTGGTGAAGGCGGCGGCGCGGATCTGCAAGCCGTCGAGACGATATTGGGCGAGGCCGTGGCTTGAGGCTTCGCAGGCCACATGCTCGATCCCGCGCGCCTTGAGATCGCTTAGGGTTTTATGAAGCGTGACCGGGTCCGGGGTGGTAAGGCCGCCGGGGATTTCATAGCCATCCGCCATCACCCCCAAGGTGCCAATGCTGGCCGCCGGATAGCCGAGCTGCTGCCAGATCTGGCGCATGAAGCTTGCCACCGAGGTTTTGCCGTTGGTGCCGGTGACCGCGGCAATGGTGCCCGGCTGCGGACCGTAAAAGCGGGCGACGATCGAGGCGAAGCGGCGGCGCGGGTTGACCGCTGTCAGCCGGTAGACATCCTGCCCCGGCATATCCACATCCGGGGATGCGAGCACTGCCACGGCCCCCTTGTTGACGGCGTCAGCGATAAAGCGCGCGCCGTCGGTCGCGGTGCCTGCGAGGGCGGCAAAGAGATAGCCCGGATGCACCGCGCGGCTGTCCGAAGACAGGCCGGTGATCTCCAGGTCCTGGGCTTTACCGTTTTCCTCGATGAGGTCGGAGAGCAACATGGCTCAATGGTCCCCCGCTTTGCTGTCGATAACCGGCATCAGCAACGCCTGACGAAGCTGCTGCTGATCCTCATGTTCCCTTGGCGCGACGCCGAGCATCGGCGCGATACGGGTGATGATGCGGGCAACCGCCGGCGCGGCCGTCCAACCGCCGCTGGCGAATCCATAGGTTTCCTTGGTCCCCTTGGGTTCATCGACGATGGCCATCACCACATAGCGCGGATTGTCCATCGGAAAGGCGCCGACGAAAGACGAAATGAGCGCGTTGCGTTTGTAGCCCCCGGCTCCGGGCTTTTCAGCCGTTCCGGTTTTGCCGCCGACTTCGAACCCCGGCACATTGGCCTTGGATCCGGTGCCGGACAGCACGACGAGACGCAACAAACGACGCATGGTTTCGCTGGTTTCGGGCGAGACGATCCGACGAATCTCGTCGGGCTTGCGGTTCCCGGCACTATCAGCAAGCAAGGTGGCGGGAATGAGGCGGCCGCCGTTCACAACAGCTCCCATGCCCGACGCGAGATGGAGCGGCGTGATGGCGAGACCATGGCCGAAAGCCACCGTCATGGTGCTGATCTCACCCCAGGGGTTTGGCACCAGCGGGGATGCCGCTTCGAACAGTTCGATTTTAGGCTTGTTGAGCAGGCCGAGTTGGCCGAGATACTGGCGCTGACGCGCCGTCCCGAGGTCGAGTCCCATACGGGCCGAACCGATGTTCGACGAATACATGAACACTTCGGGCAGGCTGAGCCAGCGTGCTTTCGGATGGTCGTCATGAATGCGGAAGCGCGAAATCTGCAACGGCCGGGTGGCGTCATAGCTTGAGTTCAGCTTGGCCACGCCGCTGTCGAGGGCCATGGCCACGGTGAAGGTCTTGAGGCCCGAGCCAAGTTCATAGACCCCCTGCACCGCACGATTAAAGAGGGTGATCTGGTTGGCCGAACCGGCCACGTTCGGATCATAGTCCGGCAGCGACACCATGGCCAGAACCTCGCCGCTGCGGGCGTCGAGCACGACCCCTGCGCCGCCCACCGCCGAAAAGGTGCGGACGACATTTTCCAGTTCTTCATGGAGCACGTGCTGAACACGGAAATCCACCGCGAGCTTCAGCGGCTCCTGCACATGGGCCGGATCGCCGAGGCGTTTGTTGAAATAGCGTTCGGTCCCGGCGAGGCCGTTGCCGTCGATGTCGACAAAGCCGAGGATATGCGAGGCGAGGCGGCCATGAGGATAAACCCGGCGATCCTCCATCTCGAAGGCGAGGCCGGGGATGCCGAGATTATTGACCCGCCATTGTTCCTCAGGCGTCAGGTTGCGCTTGATCCAGACAAAGCGGCCCTCGCCCCTGAGTTTGGTGGCAAGTTCGCTGCGATTGAGGCCGGGCAAGGCCATCACCAGCTTGTCGGCCGCTTCCTCGGGATCGATGACGCGTTTCTGGTCGGCGTAAAGCGACGCTGTGCTGAGATTGGTCGCGAGCACAATGCCGTTGCGGTCAACGATATCGGCGCGCGCCGCAAGCGTGACACCGCGCCGCTGTCCGGCGGGGCTCGTTTCCACCACGCGCTCGATGAAGCCGAGATCGAACAGACGCAACCCGAGGACCGCGAGACCGATGCCAAAGATGGCCACTGCCACTAGGGTCCGGTTGCGCGCAACTTCCATATGTTCCTTAGTGGAACCATCGATCCGAAAACGGCGCGCGCCCCGCAAGCGACCTTGCGGGGCGGGATGTGACGACGCCCCTTGACGGGGAGAAGGCCGTGGTGGCGCGCTGGCTTGCTCTCCGGGCGGCTGACGCCGATCAGTCATTCAGCCCCCCTGCCTGCACATATTTGAGGGTCTTCAGGAAGGCCGTGGGGTTGCCATCCGTCGGTTCATGCCGGACCTGCAACAGCGGGCGGCTTTCCGTGGCCGCGGGCTGCGGCGCGTGACCCGGCAGCGGCACCGGACGGACCATCGGACGCGAACCGGTTTCACCGCCGCTGCTGGCCAGCTGCGGCCCACCGGCGGCGCGGAAGTCATCGACCTGCGCCAGGGCGATCGTGCTGTCTTCGCGCATCGGCACGTTATCGAGGGACGCGATCACCTGCCCTGCCTTGACGGCATCGAGGGCAAGATAGCGGCGGCCAAGCGCTTCGAGCCGGTCGGGACGCGACAGATAGGTCCATTCGGCGTTCAGGACTTTAAGCGCCTCGGTATCATTGACGATCTGCGATTGCAGGCCGCGAACTTCGTCCTGCAGGCGTTGCGTGCGATATTTAAGTTGATAGAGCGCGACCCCAGCGGCAACGATGATCACCACGGCCAAAAGATTGAAAGACCGTTTCATGCTGCTACCTCCAGATCCCGGGCGGGCGCGTCCGTGCGACGGGCAGCCCGCAATTTCGCCGACCGTGAACGAGGGTTCACGGCGGTCTCGTCGTCCCGCGCCTCAAGGGCCTTGCGGGTTAAAATCTCAAAGCTCGGGGCGCGCAAGTCCTGCACCTCCGGCAGATGGCGCGACGGCGCTGCCTGCCCACCCGACCGCTCCCGCAGGAAGGTCTTGACGATGCGGTCTTCAAGCGAGTGGAAGCTCACAACCACAAGCCGCCCGTCGGGCGCGAGCACATGCTCGGCGGCCTGAAGACCACGCTCGAGCTCGCCAAGCTCGTCATTGACGGCAATCCTGAGCGCCTGAAAGGTGCGGGTCGCCGGATGGATCGCGCCGGGTTTTTTCTTCACGCTTGGCAGCGCGCGGGACACCGCCTCGGCCAGTTCACGGGTGCGGGTGAAGGGGCGGTCGGCGCGGATGGACACCAGCGCGCGGGCGATCCGGCGCGAGTGACGTTCTTCGCCATATTTGAAAATGATGTCGGCCAGCTCATCGGCCTCAAGGTTATTGACGAGATCGGCCGCTGTCGGCCCTTCCCGGCCCATGCGCATGTCGAGCGGGCCATCGGACTGGAAGGAAAAGCCGCGCTCGGCCTGATCGATCTGCATGCTGGAGACGCCGATATCGAGCATCACGCCATTAATCCCGGTCACCTCGGCCTCGGCCAGAAGCTCGGCCATGTCGCCATAGCAGCCGGGCAGCAGATGGAAGCGGCCGGGGAAATCCGCCGCCAGACGTTCAGCATGGGGGGCAACGGTCGGGTCGCGGTCGATGCCATAGACGGTGCAGTCGGCCGCCTCAAGCAGCGCCCGTGAATAGCCGCCCGCGCCAAAGGTGCCGTCCACATAGGTCGCGCCGTCGCGCGGGGCCATCATGGTCAGCACTTCGCGCAGCAGAACCGAAATATGGGATGGTGCGGACAAGGTCATGCCGCCCCTCCCTTGGTCATGGTTTCGCGCACCAGGGCCATGGCCTTGGTGTTATGGGCCTCAAGCGCGCCCGGCTCCCACAGCTGAAAGGTTTTGCCGCGACCGACGAAGGCCACCTGTTCGGTGATGTTGGCATGGGCCAGAAGCTCGGCCGGGAGCAGGATGCGGCCTTCGGGATCAAAGCCGAGCTGGCGGCTGTCGGCGAGAATGGCGGCGGCCAGCGCCTGTTGCGGGTCGTTGTTGAAGTCCATCTCGTCCACGGCGGCCGAATGGCGCTCCATATAGCCGAGATCGGCGCCGACGATGGCCGGCAACAGCGGCGAGCGGTAAAGTACCACGCCAGCCCAGAGATTGCCCTCGCCCGCCCCGCCATTGCCCACAAGAGCCGCACGGAAGGTCGCGGGGACTGACACCCGGCCTTTGCGGTCAACCTTGTTGACGAATGTGGACAGAAACAACGGCATGTTCGTTCCGGTTTCGAAATGACCCGCGGCATTGCTGCCCGGCCGTTCGCGCTGATTGGGAAAGTCCCCCGCCCCAGCTTTGCATCCAGAAAACCAGCCGCCTGAAGGCAGAGATGGGGTCTATATGGAGTAACATGGGTCCATATGGGCGTCAATGGGATTACATGGTACTGGATGGGCGTTAACGAGATATTACCGGCTTGCGGCAATGCGGTGCGACGGCTGCGAACGCCCGGGATTTGGGGCGTTTTTGCGGCAAGGGTTGGGGAGACCCATGGCGACCCAGGGGGTTAGGGACGCTGTGACAAATGGGGGACGATGGGGGGGGTGGCGGGGCGAGACTGGATCCCGGTCTTTGAGGGGATGACAGTTAAAGACCGGGGGTGGCCGGTAATATTTGTGAGGAAGGAAGGGCTGGATCCTGTCGCTTCGCTCAGGATGACGAAAAAAGCTAGCGTCATTGCCGGGCTTGACCCGGCAATCCATGGGGGCAGCAAAGGTGGATTGCCGGGTCAAGCCCGGCAATGACAGCCTACTGAAGGGAACCCGGCAGTGACAGCCTCAAGGCGCGGGACCGCCGATGGCACCCATAGGGGAAAAAAGGTCAGATGGCCTGTAAGCCGGGTTCTGTTCCCGAAGTTGCCTTCGGGAGACGGCCATTCCTCTGGGACGTTCGTTGCCGAACGCCTCAAGCAACCAACCCGGACGGTGGCCCGGAAACGGGGCCTGCCGGTCTTGCGACCGACTACCATCCCTATTCGGTCTTGCTCCCGGTGGGGTTTACCATGCCGTCTCCGTCACCGGAGACGCGGTGCGCTCTTACCGCACCCTTTCACCCTTACCTGCTGAACCCGAAGGCTTAGGCAGGCGGTCTGCTCTCTGTGGCACTATCCCTGGAGTCACCTCCGCCGGACGTTATCCGGCACCGTGCTTCCGTGGAGCCCGGACTTTCCTCCCTCCCTTTTGACAGGGAGAGCGGCCGCCCGGCCATCTGACGGTGACAAGATGGCTGCGTGCCCGGCTTGCGTCAAGCCGCCTGATCCTATAGGAAGAAGAAATACTGGCAGCGTTGGGATTTATCATGGTTCGGTCACAGACACTTGTCATCATCACGACGGCCGCCGCCTTGCTTGGCGGATGTTCGAACATCGGCAGCATGTTCAGCAAATCCGGGCCCGAACGGCAGATCAATGAAGCCGTGGTCCCTGAGGTCAAGGAAACCCTGAGGAATCTGCCTAAGGGACTCGTGGCTGACAAGGCCGATGCCCGCCATACCGGGCAGACCCTGGTTCCGCAATAATTACGAATTGATCTGACCCAAAAGATTCGCGAGCACGGCCCGAGTATCCGCGTCCGGCATTCCGGTGACGCTGGTCCGCCGGTAGTGGCGCTGGAAGGCGGTGATGACCTCACGGGTGGGGGCGTCGTCAGCGCCGGTCATATCGAGGCCATAGCCGAACCGGCTGAGATCGGCCTGAAGCGTCTCCCAATCGAAGGGGCCCGGATCGCGCAACTGATCCCTACCCGGCATCAGGCCGAAGCCTGCCTCAGCCAGACGCTCCCAATCGAACAATTCACCGGGATCCTGTTTCCGCGCCGGGGCCACGTCCGAATGGGCGAGCAGCCGTGCCGCCGGGATGTTGTGACGCCGGGAAATTCCACCAAGCAGATCGAGGAGCGCTGTCATCTGCGCTTCGGGGAACGGGCGGTAGCCGCCTGCGTACCCCGGCAGGGCATGGCCGGGATTAACAAGCTCGATGCCGATTGAGCAGCCGTTGATGTCCCGCTCCCCGGCCCAGAAGGATACTCCGGCATGCCAGGCGCGTTTGTCTTCGGGCACGAGCGCGTAACTCGTGCCGTCCTCGTCGATGAGGTAATGGGCGCTGACGCCAGCCTCAGGCTGCACGAGCCGGTCGAGTGCCTCGGCCGCCGTCGCCATGCCGGTATAGTGGAGCAGCACCATGTCGGGGGCGCGCCCGACCGGCCGGTCGTTGAAATTGGGCGACGGGCGAACAATCATGCGGCCTCGGTTTCCCTGAGTTGCACAGTACCGAGCTCGGCAGCGAGGCGGCGGCGCTCGCGGTAGACCACGATGGCGACGCCGGTGGAAATGATCAGGCCGCCGATGATCATGCGCAAGGTCAATTCCTCACCCAACAGCCAGACGCCGCCGATGGTGGCAAAAACCGGACTGAGCAACAGATAGGGCATGACCGCCGTGACCGGGTGACGCTGATAAAGAAAATAAGCGCCGCCATGGCCGAGGATGGAGGCCCCGAGAATGCTGTAAGCGAGCGCCCCCATGCCGGTCGCGGTCAGCCCCTGAAGCTCGGCCCCCTGCCCGCTTTCAAACAGAAAGCTGAGCGCCATCAGGCCCGGCGCGCTCAAGGCAGCCATCCAGGCCTGCATCTCAAGCATGCTGAAGCCTTGAACCTTGCGCATGAAAATGGCGCAGCAGGCATAGGCGCATTGCGACCATAACAACACCGCGACGCCGTCGAGATGACCGAAAATATGCGGATCGAACGACAGCACCGCGACGCCAACAAAGGACACCGCCATGCCGATGATGCGCCATTTGCCGATGCGCTCGCCGAGGAACAGAAAGGCGAGCAGCATGGTGATCGGCACTGCGAGCTGAGTGAGAAAGGCTGCCGAAGATGCATGGCCGAGCAAGGCCGTGCCCAGGAACACCGTGCTGAAATGCATGGGCCCGCCCAAGGCCGCCGCCAGCAGCACCGGCTTCATGCGGCCGGACCGCCATTTGAGCCAGGGCAGCAGAAACGGCAGCAAAATTGCAAATCGCAACGCCGAAAAGAAAATCGGCGACATGTCCTGAAGGCCGTAGCGAATGGCGACGAAATTCCCGCCCCAACCGACGTTGATCAGAATGGCGAGCAGGATATGGGGGAGCGGCATGGGGTCAGGTCACCTTTTCCGTCACGGGCGCCCGCGAGCGGATAAAATACTATCATAGGCCGCATTGATGGCCGCAAGTTTGTGCGTGGCAACGCGGACGAATTCCGCTGGCATGCCTTGGGCGATCAGATGGTCGGGATGATGTTCCTTGACCAGACGGCGATAGGCCAGCTTGAGCTCGGCGTTGCTTACGGTCGGCAGAAGCCCGAGAATCGCATAGGGGTCGCTGTGGTCCGGCCCCATGTGAGCCGCGCGGATGCGGGCGAAATCGGCGTCGCTGAAGCCGAAAATCCGGGATACCGAAATGAGGTAAGCGAGCTCCGCCTCATGCATGTGACCGTCGGCGAGCGCGATCAGAAACAAGCTGTCTAGCAAATCCTCAAGCACCGCCGGACGATCGCGCAGCAGGCCGGCAATTTGACGGGCATAGATTTCGAACCCGGCCACATCCTCCCGCGCCAGATCGAAAATGCGGGTGACATTGCGCGCTTCCTGCGGCGGCACCTGAAACAGCCGCCTGAACAGCGCCACCTCCTCCGCCGTCACCTGGCCGTCGGCGCGCGCCATCTTGGCCGACAGCACGATGACGCCAATGGTGAAGGTGATCGAGGTGGTGGGGTCAGCCGGCGCATGGGCCGTGACCGTGTCGGCGACCGTATCGGCCACATGTCCGGCCAGCGCGCCCAGAAACGCGCCAAGCGGGCCGCCAAAGGCAAACCCCGCTGCACCGCCCAGAAGCTTGCCCCAGATCGACATATGGTCCTCAGCCAAAATACCCGTCGCAGGTTCATAGCAAAGGCCGGGGGTCTAGGCTAGCGGGTTTGAAGTCCGATCAGCCGTCGCACCAGTCATCATTGCCGTCGCGGGCATAGCGGGCATAGCCCTGGGCGGTGAGCAAACCGGCGAGCGGCACCATGCTGTCAAGCTGAACATCGGCGGTAACAGCGTCCGAACCGGCTATGGGATGAATGTTCGAGAGATGAACTGTTCCCGTCATGACTTTTTCGACATAGACCCGCGCTTGTTCAGCCTTCGCCTCCTCAGCCTCGCAATCCGCATCCTCCGAGTCCGGGACCAGGATGCCCTGGACGGTCACCGATAGCGGCTCCCCCGTAGCGGATCGAACCATGATCGTTTTGGCATCGACAACCCGCACCACATCAACGGCAAGTGCAGCACCAGCACCAAGAAAACTCAAGAAAACCAACAGATATGCACCCATAGCTTCCTCCAGAAAAGCAACCAACCCTTTGACGTATATCAGACGCTTTATCTTATAGGTTGTGTTATACTATGCATTAAACTACTTATCCATGCATGAGATGCCCAAGCTTTTTGGGCTTGACTTTTGTCCATTCTTGTTCTATATTTGTTCTAACATCGATTTAGGGCGCGAGACCTGATCTAAGGGTTGCAATTCCGGGGGGACGTGCAATCTTTCTCGTCAGCTGATGCACGGCATATTGATATTTGCGATGATATTTTTCGGGGGGACGATTTCATGGATCTTCTGTCACTTGGCGGTTTTGCCACGACTGTGTTCGTGGCGGCGCTTGTCCCGGGCCCGGGAATCGCGGCTGTGGTGTCGCGCGTGCTTGGACGCGGGACCGATGGGGCGGCGGCGTTTCTGCTCGGCATGATGCTGGGCGATGTGGCCTGGGTGACGATGACGGTGATGGGGCTCGCGGTGATCGCCCAAAGCTTTCATGAGCTGTTTCTCGCGATCAAATATGCCGGGGCGGCTTATCTGCTCTATCTCGCCGTGCGCATGTGGAATGCGCCACCCATGACCGAGGTGATCGAAGGCGACCGCCGCCCGGAACATCCGCTGCGACTGCTGCTGACCGGATTTGCGCTCAATATCAGCAACCCGAAGGTGATGATTTTCTATATGGCGCTGCTGCCCGCCTTTTTCGATTTGCAGCGGCTGAGCCTGACCGGGTATTTCGAAATCATCGGCGTCGTGTTTGCCATGCTGGCACTGGTGCTTGGCGGCTATGTGCTGCTCGCGAACCGGGCCCGGCGGTTCATGCAGAACCCGCGCGCACAACGCATCGTCAGCCGCAGCAGCGGCGGCGTGATGGCCGGGGCAGCAATTGCCATTGCGGTGGGGTGAGTGGCTGCTGTGGCTCGGGGGGATAGGGCCGTTTGACACCATCCTCGCAGTTTACTGTCATTGCCGGGTCAAGCCCGGCAATGACAGATTATATTAATTACGGTTGATGTTTAGACGACAGGTTATGTTTAAATGACAGGTTCCATTTAGACGACAAGCCAGATTTAAACAACACCTACGCTTAAACAACAGCTACGTCTAAACGACAGATCGCCTTCAGCGGTCATACGCCAGATTGGGGCTTAGCCAGCGTTCGGCTTGTTCGATGGTGACGCCGCGGCGGGTGGCGTAGTCTTCTACCTGGTCGCGGTTGATTTTTCCGATGCCGAAATATTGGGCGCTTGGGTGGGCTATGTAGTAGCCGGACACGCTTGAGGTCGGCAGCATGGCGAAGCTTTCGGTGAGGGTGATTGCGGCGGTGTCCTCGGCTGCCAGCAAGCGGAACAGTTCGGGTTTTTCCGAGTGATCGGGACAGGCGGGATAGCCCGGTGCCGGACGAATGCCCTGATAGCGTTCACGGATGAGGTCTTCGTTGGTCAGGCTTTCACCCTGCACATAGCCCCAGAATTCATTGCGCACGCGGTGATGAAGGCGTTCGGCGAAGGCTTCGGCCAGACGGTCGGCGAGGGCTTTGAGAAGGATCGCGTTGTAGTCGTCGTTGTTGGCTTCGAATTCAGCGACTTTTATATCGATATCTTTGCCGGTGGTGACGGCGAAGCCGCCGACGTAATCGGTGAGGCCGCTTGATTCCGGGGCGACGAAATCGGCGAGGCAGTGATCGGGCGTGCCTTCGCGTTTGGCGATTTGCTGACGCAGGAAATGCAGCGTGCTGAGCTGTTCGGATTTGGTTTCATCCGTGTAAAGCCGCACATCGTCGCCGACCGCGTTCGCCGGCCAGAAGCCGAAGACCGCGCTGGCGCCGAGCCATTTTTCGGCGATGATTTTTCCGAGCATGGCTTGTGCGTCGGCAAAGAGATTGCGGGCGGTTTCGCCGACAAGCGCGTCGTCGAGAATTTTCGGGTAATTGCCCGCGAGTTCCCAACTGCGGAAGAATGGCGTCCAGTCGATATAATCGACGAGATCGGCGAGATCGTAATCACTGAGCACGCGGGTGCCGAGGAAGGTCGGACGTTTTGGCACATAGGACGACCAGTCGACGATGGCGTGATGAGTGCGCGCCTCGGCGATGGGCAACAGGCGGTCGGCCTTGTTGCCGGCGGCGCGGCGGGCGCGCACGTCGGCGTAATCATTGGACACCGATTGCACGAAATCGGTGCGCTGGGTATCGCTCATCAGTGCGCTCGCGACCCCGACGGAGCGTGAGGCGTCGAGCACGTGAATGGTCGGGCCCTCATAATTCGGGGCAATCTTGACGGCGGTATGGACCTTCGAGGTGGTGGCACCACCGATCATCAAAGGCAAGGTCATGCCGCGCCGCTGCATTTCAGCGGCCACCGTGCACATTTCATCGAGCGATGGGGTGATAAGACCCGACAGGCCGATGATATCAACTTTTTCGGCCAGCGCGGTTTCGAGAATTTTATCGCAGGACACCATGACGCCGAGATCGACGACTTCATAATTATTGCACTGAAGCACGACGCCGACGATGTTCTTGCCAATGTCATGCACGTCGCCCTTGACCGTCGCCATCAGGATCTTGCCCTTGACGTCGGAGGCGCCGCTCAGTTTCTTTTCGGCTTCGATATAGGGCAGCAAATGGGCCACCGCCTGCTTCATGACACGGGCCGATTTCACCACCTGCGGCAGGAACATCTGACCCGAACCGAACAGGTCGCCGACCACATTCATGCCGTCCATCAACGGCCCTTCGATGACATCGAGCGGGCGGTCTGTCTGCAGACGCGCTTCTTCGGTGTCTTCGACGATATGGGCGTTGATGCCTTTGACGAGCGCGTGGCTGAGGCGTTCGCGCACCGGCAGGCTGCGCCAGACAAGATCTTCGACCTCACGCGCAGCGCCGCTGTTTTTATATTTGTCGGCGATTTCGAGAAGGCGATCGGTGCCGTCGGGGCGGCGGTTGAGGATCACATCCTCGCAACGTTCGCGGAGTTCTTCGGGGATTTCCGAATAGATCATCAACTGCCCGGCGTTGACGATGCCCATGTTCATCCCGGCCTGAATGGCGTGATAGAGGAACACCGAATGCATGGCCTCGCGCACCGGGTTGTTGCCGCGGAAGGAGAAGGAAATATTCGACACCCCGCCCGAGATATGGACATGCGGCAGGGTCGCTTTGATGCGGCGGGTGGCGTTGATGAAATCGACGGCGTAATTGTTATGTTCCTCGATCCCCGTCGCCACGGCGAAAATATTGGGATCGAAAATGATGTCGGCGGGATTGAAGCCCACCGTCTCGGTGAGGATTTTATAGGCGCGGGTGCAGATTTCGACCTTGCGTTCTTCGGTATCCGCCTGCCCCGTTTCATCGAACGCCATCACCACCACGGCAGCGCCGTAGCGTTTGACCTTGCGGGCCTGGGCGAGGAATTGCTCCTCGCCTTCCTTGAGGCTGATGGAATTGACGATGCCTTTGCCTTGCAGGCATTTGAGGCCCGCTTCGATCACCGTCCATTTGGAGCTGTCGACCATCACCGGCACGCGACTGATATCCGGTTCGGAGGCGATCATGTTGAGGAAGGTCACCATGGCCTGCTCGCTGTCGAGCATGGCTTCGTCCATGTTGACGTCGATCACCTGCGCGCCTGCTTCGACCTGCTGGCGGGCGACGGTCAGCGCGGCTTCGTACTGACCGTCAAGAACCAGTTTTTTGAACTTGGCCGAGCCCGTGACGTTGGTGCGCTCGCCGACATTGATGAAGACCGATGTTTGTTTTTTCATTGTACTATCGTGAAAGGTTCGAGGCCGGACAAATGGAGCGCGGGTGCGTGATGCGGCAGCGCGCGCGGCGGGATGTTCTGGACCGCGCGTTTCATGGCGGCGATATGATCCGGCGTTGTGCCGCAGCAGCCGCCGACGATATTGAGCAGCCCGGATTGCGCCCATTCGCGGATATGCACCGCCATGTCGTCAGCCGCGAGATCATAGCCGCCGAGTTCGTTCGGAAGCCCGGCGTTCGGATGGGCCGACACATAGGTGTTCGCGCCCTTCGCGAGGGTCAGAATATGCTGACGCAGTTCCTTCGGGCCGAGCGCGCAGTTGAAGCCGATGGAGATCGGTTTCGCATGTTCGACCGAAATCCAGAACGCGTCCGCCGTCTGACCGGACAGGGTGCGGCCCGAGGCGTCGGTGATGGTGCCCGAGATCATGATCGGCAGTTTAATGCCAAGACGGTCATAGGCTTCAAGCACGGCGACGATGGCGGCCTTGGCGTTCAGGGTGTCGAACACGGTTTCGATCAGGATGATATCGGCCCCGCCCTCGATAAGCGCTTCGGTGGCTTCGATATAAGCAACGCGCAAGGTATCAAAGGTGACGTTGCGGAAGCCCGGGTTGTTCACGTCGGGCGACAGCGACGCTGTGCGGCTGGTGGGGCCGAGGACGCCGGCGACGTAACGCGGGCGGCCGTCCAAGGCTTCGAACTCGTCGGCGACGACGCGGGCGAGCCGGGCGCTTTCGTGATTGAGTTCGGGCACCAGCGCCTCCATGCCGTAATCGGCCTGGGAGATGGTGGTCGAATTGAAGCTGTTGGTTTCGAGGATGTCGGCTCCGGCGTCGAGATAGGCGCGGTGAATTCCGGCGATGACCTCGGGCTGGGTCAGCACCAAAAGATCGTTGTTGCCCTTGACGTCCTGCTTCCAGTCGGCGAAGCGCGCGCCGCGATAGGCCGCTTCATCGAATTTATGGCGCTGAATCATGGTGCCCATGGCGCCGTCGAGCACGAGAATGCGTTCGCCGAGAACGATCGGCAGCAGCTTCAGGCGGTCTTCACGCGTAAATGGACCAGTCATTGGGCGGCCTCCGTCAGGGCCGGGCGCAGGCCCAGCGTGTGGCAAATCGCATAGGTCAGTTCGGCGCGATTGAGCGTGTAGAAATGAAATTCCTTGATGCCCTGATCGTAAAGACGACGGCAAAGTTCCGCCGACACCGCCGCCGCCACCAGTTGACGCGTGGCCGGGTGCTGATCAAGACCTTCGAACAGCTCCGCCATCCAGCGCGGCACGGACGCGCCACAGCGGGCCGAGAAACTGGCCATGCCTTTGAAATTCGTCACCGGCATGATGCCGGGAACCACCGGCACGGTAATGCCCGCCGCACGCACGCGGTCGAGAAACTGGAAATAGAGCTCGGGATCGAAGAAATATTGGGTGATGGCGCGGGTCGCGCCGTTGTCGATCTTGCGCTTCAGATTGTCGATTTCGGTCGGCCAGTCGGGGCTGTCCACATGGCGTTCGGGATAGGCGGCGACGCTGATTTCGAAATCGCCGATGCGACGCAGACCAGCCACAAGGGCGGCGGCGTTTTCATAGCCTTGCGGATGCGGCGTGTAGCAGGTGGCACCTTCGACCGGATCCCCACGCAGCGCGACGATATGGCGCACACCGGCGTCCCAGTAATGGCGGGCGACTTCGTCCACTTCGGCCTGCGAGGCCGCGACGCAGGTCAGATGGGCGGCAGGCGTGACGCCGGTTTCGTTGAGGATGCGGGTGACCGTGTTATGGGTGCGTTCGCGTGTCGAGCCGCCAGCGCCATAGGTCACCGAGACAAAACGCGGGCCGAGGGGTTAAAGCGTGCGAATCGACTGCCACAGCGTCGCTTCCATCTCCGCCGTCTTGGGCGGGAAGAATTCAAACGACACATCGACGTCGCCCGGTGCGAAGGCGAACAGGTTCGGGCGGAAATCGGAACCGTTTCTTGTTATGTCAGTCACGCTGCATGTTCCTTGATGACGGGTGTTTTTTCGGCAGACCAGATGGTCACGGTCAATTCGGTGCTGAGGCCCGTAAGACGCTCGACCCGGCCGGGTTCAAGAGCGGCGGCACGGAACCAGGTGGCAACTTCGGCATCGTGAAAGCCGAGGCGGCGATGGGCGTGAGCCTCGCGCAGTTCCTCAAACTCATGGGGGGCGAAATCGATCACCATCACCCGCCCGCCCGGCCGCAGCACGCGGCCGGTTTCAAGAATGGCGGCCAGCGGATCGTCGGCGTAATGCAGGACCTGATGGAAAATCACCAGATCGGCGCTGCTGTCGGGCATGGGCATGTCATACATGTCGCCAAGGCGGACCTGGCAATTGTCGAGCCCGAGTCGTTCGATGTTCGAGCGCGCCACGGCCAGCATCTCGCGGCTGAGGTCGATGCCGGTGGCATGATCGGCGCGGGCAGCCAGAAGTTCAAGAATGCGGCCGGTGCCGGTGCCGACATCCAGCACATCGCCATAACGGCGGGCACCGAGGATATCGAGCAAGCGGGCCTCGACCTCCGTATCAGCCACATGAAGCGAGCGCAGACGGTCCCAATCCGCCGCCACGCGGCCGAAATATTCCGCCGCCGCCGCCGTGCGTGACTGACGCACCTGCGACAACCGTTCCTGATCCGCTGCCAGCACGTGATCGTCGCCGGGCAGATAATTCAGAAGCCCGCGCGCGAGCAGGCCGATGCCGTCGCCGGGCGACAGCCGATAGAACACCCAGGTGCCCTCGCGGTAGCGATTGAGCACCCCGGCCTCGCATAAAAGCTTGAGATGGCGGGAGACGCGGGGTTGACTTTGACGCAGGATCTGCGTCAGTTCGGTCACGGTCAGCTCGCCTTCAGCCAGCAAGGCCAAGACTCGGAGCCGGGTCGGCTCGGCGACCGATTTGAGCGCCGAAAGCAGGTCGTCCATCGTGAAGCCTACGGCTTCTGGGGACTTTTCTGTTTCGCTCTGGCTCATGCCCGTTTTTCCAATCAAATCTGCGTTACAGAAAGATATAAAGATATCTTTATGTATTGTAAAGAGCCGACAGCATTCGGCTCTTATCATGGTAGAAGAGAGAGTGGACTGGTCTCAACGGTAAGGATGTGCTAACCGCAAACGCGCTATGGCACACTACGCCAAGACCTTAGTAAGCCACGGGTGAGAGAATGATGATGCTGCGCAAAATCCGGCCTGCGACCATGATGTTCACAGCAAGCCTGCTTGCCGCAGCGGTTCTGCTGTCAGGATGCGCCACGCGCCCCCCGGCGAGCGACCCGCTGGCCCGCGCCGAATTCAGGCGCATCAACGATCCGCTTGAGCCGCTCAACCGTGCGACCTTTGATTTCAATATGACCATGGACCGGTTTCTGCTGAAGCCGGTCTCGGATGCCTATCGCTGGGTGGTGCCCTCCCCGATCCGTCGCGGCATTTCGAATGTGCTCGACAATCTCCAGTCGCCGCTGATTTTCGCCAATGACCTGCTGCAGGGCGAATTCGATCGCGGCGGGGTCACGCTTGCCCGCTTTATCACCAATTCGACCGTGGGCGTCGCCGGTATTTTTGACCCGGCTGCCAAATGGGGCCTGGAAAAGCATAAGGAAGATCTGGGCGAAACCTTTGCCGTCTGGGGCGTTGGTGAAGGATTTTACCTGGTGCTGCCGTTCTTCGGCCCGTCAAACCCGCGCGATGCGCTTGGGGTGACCGCCGAATTCTTTGGCGACCCGGTGAGTTTGCTGCTGGAAAACAACAATTTGAAAGAAGTGTCCTATGCCCGCACCGGGCTTGAGGTGGTTGATTTCCGCCTGCGCTATGACGAAAATATCAAGGCGCTGAAGAGAACCGAAGGCGATCTTTATGTGCTGATGCGCACCGCCTATCGCCAGAACCGTGCCTATCGCATCTCGAACGGCCGGGGCGGGGAAACCAAACAGGAAGAAGAACTGT
Source organism: Govania unica (assembly GCF_027920805.1). GTDB lineage: Bacteria > Pseudomonadota > Alphaproteobacteria > Sphingomonadales > Govanellaceae > Govanella > Govanella unica. Next base: position 94,552 of record NZ_JANWOI010000005.1, on the reverse strand, counting down.
TTGATCAAGAGATGAAGTGAGGGGATTGGGGATAATGGAGAAGCCGCCTGGGTTTGGGCGGCTTTTTTTATGTCTGCTGCGGGGAGAGGAAGGACTGGATCGCCACCCCGCTTGCCCGGCTCGTGATAACGGGGGAGGCCTTACCTCATTGTCATTGCCGGGCTTGACCCGGTAATCCATGGGCCTGTGGGGTGGTGGTCAAGATGCATTGGCGGGTCAAGCCCGGCAATGACAAAAGAGGTATAGGTGCCATGGGCGGCAGAGGCCTGGGGATGAAGGGCTGGGTTTTCGCCTGCGATCTGGATGACGGGTGGATCTATGGGACGGCTGTGACCGGCAAACGTGGCGGCACGGAAACCATTACACTTATCTGGATGACGGGTGGATCTATGGGACGGCTGTGACTGTCATTGCGAGGTGGAGCCGAAGCAATCCAGTTCTGTCTGCGCAAAGGAAGTCTGGATCGCCACGCCGCTAGCGCGGCTCGCGATGACAGGGAGGCCTATTTTCACATTGTCATTGCCGGGCTTGACCCGGCAATCCATGGCAACGCAGGGACGGTGTCAAGGTGGATTGCCGGGTCAAGCCCGGCAATGACAAGGTATAAAATACCCGGCAATGACAAGGTGTGAAGACCCCGTAATGACTGTAAAAAATGGCCCCGGAAAGCAAAGAAGGACCCCGCTGGGGGCGGGGTCCTTCTTTCGATTGGGTTGGCCTTAAACGCGGGTCAGTTTTTTGTAGCTGAGGCGCGTGGGGCGGTCGGCGGCGGCGCCTAGGCGGCGGTGGCGGTCTTCTTCGTAGGCTTGGTAGTTGCCTTCGAACCAGACCACCTTGCTGTCGCCTTCGAAGGCCAGCATGTGAGTCGCGATGCGGTCGAGGAAGAAGCGATCATGGCTGATGATGACCGCGCAGCCGGCGAATTCCTCTAGCGCTTCTTCAAGGGCGCGGAGGGTTTCGACGTCGAGATCGTTGGTCGGTTCATCGAGCAGCAGGACGTTCGCGGGCTTGGCCAGCAATTTGGCCAGATGGACGCGGTTGCGCTCCCCGCCGGACAGCTGACCGACTTTCTTCTGCTGGTCGGAGCCCTTGAAATTGAAGGCCCCCACATAGGCGCGGGTCGAAACTTCGCGCTTGCCGAAGTTGAACATGTCGTTGCCGCCGGAGACTTCTTCCCAGACGTTCTTTTTGTCGTCGAGGGAATCGCGGCTTTGGTCCACATAGCCGAGAACCGCTGTCTCCCCGAGGGTCAAGGAGCCGCTGTCCGGCGTTTCCTGACCGGCGATCATGCGGAACAGCGTGGTTTTACCGGCGCCGTTCGGACCGATCACACCGACGATGCCGCCCGGCGGCAGACGGAATTCAAGATCTTCGAACAGGATCTTGTCGCCGTAAGACTTGCCGAGGCCTTCAGCCAGGATGACGTTGCCGCCAAGACGCGGGGATGGCGGGATGACGATCTGGGCCGAGCTGATGTTGGGCCCCTGCGAGCGTTCCACCAGTTCCTCATAGGACTTGATACGGGCCTTGCTTTTGGCCTGACGGGCCTTCGGGGTCTGCCGGATCCATTCGAGTTCGCGGGCCAGAGTTTTTTGGCGGGCGTCTTCGGTGCGGCCTTCGAGTTGCAGACGGCGCTGCTTCTGTTCGAGCCACGAGGAATAGTTGCCTTCCCACGGAATACCCTGACCGCGATCAAGTTCAAGCACCCAGGTCACCACATTGTCGAGGAAATAGCGGTCATGGGTGACCAGAATGACGGTGCCCTTGTAATCCTGCAGATGCTTTTCGAGCCAGGCGACGGATTCGGCGTCCAGATGGTTGGTCGGTTCGTCGAGGAGCAGGATATCCGGCCGTTCGAGCAGCAGGCGGCAAAGCGCCACGCGGCGGCGTTCCCCACCCGACAGCGGGCCTACTTCGGCGTCGCCGGGCGGGCAGCGCAGGGCTTCCATGGCCAGTTCGACACGGCTGTCGAGATCCCAGGCGTCGGCGGCGTCGATCTTTTCCTGCAAATCGCCCTGTTCGGCGATGAGGTCGTTCATCTCGTCGTCGGTCAGCTCCTCGGCGAAACGGGCGCTGACCTCGTTGAAGCGTTCGACCAGTTGCTTGAGATCGCGGAGACCTTCAAGGGCATTTTCAAACACGGTTTTGCTGGCGTCGAGATGCGGTTCCTGCGGCAGGTAACCTACGCGCACACCGGCGGCGGCCCAGGCCTCCCCCTGAAATTCAGTATCGAGGCCGCCCATGATCTTCATGAGCGTCGATTTACCCGAACCGTTCACGCCGATAATGCCGATCTTGGCGCCGGGCAGGAAGGACAGCGTGACGTCCTTGAAAACCTGTTTGCCACCCGGATAGGCCTTGGACAGGCCTTTCATCACATAAACATACTGGTAAGATGCCATAGATCTTATGCCTTTGCGCGTTGGAACGGTTAGCCGGTCTGCCCGTCTCCGTTTGCGAGCCCCGGTTTCGGGGCGCTACGGACAGTGAAACTTGTGCCTTAGATAGCGAATCCGGGGCGGGGAAACAATGACCGTGGATGAAAATTAAATGCCCAATCTGCTCCGCGCGAGGAAAAACCACGTCTTCAACCAAGGAAAGTTCTTTATTTACACGCAAAAATGCCCTTAATCAGTCAAAGTGACGTCCGTCGACGGGAAAGGTTCACCAGTGTCACCAGCCGGATCAAGAGCACGCGGCCCGCAAGCCCGGCTCGACATCATGCATCAGGGCAGCGCCCCATGAAATTACGGCTTCAGGCAAAATACACCCTGATGCTGGGTGGCATGGCGCTTGCGGTGTCTCTGGCGCTGATCTTCCTGTTTGTCATCGTGACCCAGAGAACCGCCGATGAACTCAACCGCGCCAGCATCGACGCCGCAACCGTCGCGCGCGAACGCCAGACCGAGCGGAAAGGCCGCGAGCTCGTGGATATGCTGACCGGCGCGCTCGCCCATCACCTGACTTTCGACAACCGCAATCTGGTCACCAAGACCGTTCTTCGCACCCTCAAGATGCAGGATGTCAACTCGATCCGGGTCTATGACGCGAACGGCATCATCATTGAGGACGGAACTCCGTCGCATGCGAATGTCGGTCGTGAGGCCCCGTTGCCGGTGCTCACGCAGGTGCTAGGACGGCGCGAAATTAATATTGTTCAAAATCAGGACTTTACGATTATATCCGCGCCCATCCTGAATGGTGACCAATTGCTTGGAGCCATCAGCCTTCGGTTGTCGCATGAAAATTTCCGTCTGGAGCTTGCCGAACGCCGGGTCATGCTGGATACGCTGGCGGACGCCAATTACAACAAGGTTCTGGGCTATATCCTGCTGTTTCTGATCGCCGTCACGCTGTGCGCCGTGGCCGTCGGCACGCTGACCGCCCGCCGCATGAGCCAGCCGATCGAAATCCTGCACCGGGCGGTGAGCCGCATCGCTGCCGGAAAATTTGAAATCGTCTGGCCGACACGGCGCAATGATGAAATCGGCGAACTGGCCGACGGTTTGAAAAAAATGGTCCATCAGCTCAGGACCCAGACCGTCTCCATGACTTACCTTGATGATATCATCAGCAGCATGTTCGATTGTCTGGTGGTCACGGATTCCCGTCAGCGCATCGAAAAGGTCAATGCCGCCACCTGCCGCCTGACCGGCTACAGCCCCCATGACCTGATCAATCAGCCCTTCGCCAAACTGTTGATGCCGCCGGGGAACCAGTTGCTGCCGATCGGCGAACAGTTTGACCCGGGCAATCTGAAGCCGACCGGAGACGGGCTTGAGATCAACACCATTTTTGCCAAATCCGGTCAGGAAATTCCGATCCAGATGGGCGTCACCGTCATGGCCTCCCATGTGGACGGCAAGCCGCGCATGGTCTGCATGTTCCGCGACGTGTCGGAGCAACAGAAACGCGAACGCGAATTGCGCCACGCAAAGGACGAGGCCGAAATCGCCAATGCGTCGAAATCGCAGTTCCTCGCCAATATGAGCCATGAACTCAGGACTCCGCTCAATGCGGTGATCGGTTTTTCCTCCATGCTGAAGGACGAAATCAAGGGGCCGCTGACCAGCACTTATAAATCCTATGCCACCGATATTCATGACAGCGCCCAGCATCTGTTGGCGATCATCAATGACATTCTGGACCTGTCGAAACTTGAAGCCGGCAAAATGGATATTTTCGATGAGGACGTGACCATCGAGGAAGTCGTGCATTCGACCATCCGGCTGGTCAAGACCCGCGCCGATGAACGGCAGATCAAGCTTGAGATCGACCTGCCCACGGACCTGCCGGATATTCTCGCCGATCAGCGCATGCTGAAACAGGTGCTGATCAATCTGCTGTCGAATGCCGTCAAATTCAACGTTCCGGGCGGGCGGGTCTGCGTCTCGGCCCGGCTGCGACTGGACGGGGCGCTGGCCATCGCCGTCGCCGACAGCGGCATCGGCATGGACCCGGATACTATCCCCCGTCTGCTTGAACCTTTTTCACAGGCCGATGCGGCGTTCAACCGCACCTATGCAGGCACCGGGCTTGGGCTCGCCATCACCAAATCCATGGTCGAACTGCATGGCGGCCAGCTGACCGTCGACAGCGCCGTCGGGGAAGGCACCACCATCACCATCATTCTCCCGCCTGAACGCGTGGCCCACGACCCCGCCAGCAACCCCGGCGGTCAAAGCACGACACAGAATTCTGGAGCGTAAAGACCCCTGAGGGAGTGAGCATGAGCGCGTCTTTCACCTTCGAAACCGTTCCCCTGATCCAAAGTGAGCCCGGAGGATCCGCGACCCTGGGCGCGACCCTGCGCACGCGGTTCGGCATTCGCCGGCTGTTGATCGTTACCGACCCCGGCATCATCCGCGTGGGTCTCCTGGATCATGTTCTGCCCGGGCTTGAGGCGGCGGGCATTGCCGTTGCCATTTTTGACCGCGTGGTGGCCGATCCGCCGGAAGCCATCGTGCTTGACTGCGTGGCCGCGGCACGGGCTCATGAGGCCGACGGGGTGCTTGGGTTCGGGGGTGGGTCGTCCCTCGATACCGCGAAAATTGCCGCCGTGCTGGCGCGGTCCGGGCAAAGCCTGAGCGATATCTACGGTGTTGGCAATGTGAGCGGCGGGCGGCTGCCGCTGGTGCTGGCGCCGACGACGGCGGGCACGGGGTCGGAAGTGACGCCAATCGCCATCGTCACCACCGGAGAGACCACCAAGACCGGGATTGTCGACCCGACGCTTTATGCCGATCTGGCGCTGCTGGACGCTGATCTGACGCTGGGTCTGCCCGCCGCGGTCACCGCCGCCACCGGCATCGACGCCATGGTCCATGCTATCGAGGCCTATACCTCCAGGATCAAGAAGAACCCGCTGTCGGATGCGCTGGCCCGGGAGGCGCTCGCGCTGCTGGCCGGGAATATCGGCACCGCCTGTGCGGATGGCCGGGATCGCGGGGCGCGTGCCAATATGCTGCTTGGGGCCATGCTTGCCGGGCAGGCCTTTGCCAATGCGCCGGTCGGGGCCGTTCATGCCCTCGCCTACCCCATTGGCGGCATTTTTCATGTGCCGCATGGGCTGTCAAACGCGCTGGTGCTGCCGCATGTGCTGCGGTTTAATCTTTCCGAGGCGGCTCCGCTTTATGCCGAGCTTGCGGCGGTCATTGTCCCGGAAATTTCAGGTTCGGTGGAGGCGCGGGCCATGGGCTTTGTCGCCCGGCTTGAACAGCTTGCCGCGGCGGTCGGGATCGAACGGCGGTTGCGCGAGGTCGGCATCAGCCATAACGACCTGCCGCGCCTTGCCGAAGACGCCATGAAACAGACCCGGCTGCTGGTCAATAATCCGCGCCAGCTGGGCTATGACGATGCGCTGGCCATCTATGAATCCGCCTATTAGGGAGTGATCATGTCGACCACTGCACCTCAGCTGCCGAGCCGTGCCGAATACCGTCATTTTCTACCGATCCAGACCCGCTGGATGGACAATGATGCCTATGGCCATGTGAACAACGTGATTTATTACGCCTATTTCGACACCGTGGTGAACGAATATCTGATCCGCGCCGGGGTGCTGGATATTCATGGCGGCGACGTCATCGGGCTGGTGGTCGAAACCACCTGCCGCTTTCACGCCTCGCTGTCCTTCCCCGACATGGTGACGGCCGGGTTGCGAGTGGCGCGGCTTGGCAATTCATCGGTGCGCTATGATATTGCCATTTTCCGCAATGATGATGAGCAGGCCGTGGCCGACGGTCATTTTATCCATGTCTATGTGGATGCGGCGACGCGGCGGCCGACCCCGATCCCCGCCGCCTTGCGTGCGGCGCTTGAACATCTCGCGATTTGATCGCCCGGATTAACGGCGCGCGGGGAACACCACCGGGATCGGGTTGAAGGTTTCGGCATTGTCCTGCAGCTTCCAGATATCCTCGGAGGTGATGCTGCGCACCATGTCCACGAGCGCTTTGATGGCGATATTTTCAATCTGCGGCATCTGATGCGCCCAGGGTTTGTTATAGCCCGCGAAAATGGTCGTGCCCTCAAGCGAGGCCGAAATATAGAGCGCCACCACCTCACGCTCGCCTTCGGACAGGCGCGGGTTGATGAGCGGGATCAGCTGATTGAGCACGCCGCGCGCACGCCGATAGACATTGTCGACTCGCTCGGCCAGAACCGCATCATAATTGCTGAGCGCCCAGAGTTCGGGGAAGAAATTGGTGGTCTTCTTGGTCTGGATATCATCGAGAATAAGGCGGATGACCGACTTCAGACGTTCTTCGGGACTGCGCGACAGGTCATTCAGGATGGAATCGAAGACTTCCTCGTAACTGTTGAGGACGCTGTCGATCATCTCCCGCACCAGAAGATCCTTGTTGGGGAAATAATAGGTCACATTGCCGACCTTCATGTTGCAGACCTCGGCAATGCGGCGCAGCGTCAGGGCCCGGTAACCCTCGTCCACCATGATCTGCAACGCCGCGCGCAGAATCTGCTCCACCGTCTCAAGCCCACGCGCATAGGTGCCCGGCCGGATCTGAATCTTGAGAGGCGGCACTTCGACCATAGTCGTCAGGCTCCATTTTGAAGGCGTGATGGCCTCCCATCACTGCGACTCTTTTGTCACAGTGACGGGAGCAGGCGAAAAAAAACATGTGACGCAAATTTTGACACTTGACCAAAATTTGTCAATCGTCCTAATCTTCTCACACAGTGGACAAGCAGCGACATATAAAAAAACGCGCCACCCTGTAGTTTCTGAGAGAACTCGACCGACTTTCGTACCCAGACCGTCTTGTAACTGACGCTTCAATAATCCGCCTGTGAAAAACCGCCGAGGGGCTGTGTCTTTTTGCTGGCGAGTGATGTGGGACTGCCGCCTGTTGTTGGCGGATCAAACGATATAATAGCCGCTCGCGCGGTTGAAAAGCGGGGTTTCGCCATGCGCAAACGTTACAGCCGTCTTTTGTCTTATCTATCCGGAGTAGTATTGACTGCCGGAATGATATCTTTATGCGGGACAGCCGCCGGGGCCGCTGATTTTCCCGAGCCGCTCGCGGTCGAACAGACCCCGAATGTGCTCACCTTGCCCGCGAAATACCCGAAAAACTGGGTTTTTCTGCATGATTTTTATTTCCCTAGCATCATCGACGGCCGGGTCGCTCTGGTGGATGTGACTGCGGACACGCGCAATCTCAAAGGGCAAATCCCGGCAGCGCAATTCGCGAATTTCCTGCCGGCGACCAGCCGCCCCGAATTATATGTGGCTGAGACCGCCTATTCCCGGGTGACGCGCGGAGAGCGCACGGATGTCATCACCATTTACGATACCGCGACGCTTGGGATCAAAGGCGAAATCATCCTGCCCGGCGGCAAGCGCGCGCTGAATGTGACGCTGAAAAATAACTTTCAGTTCACCGACGGCGAACGATTGGGGCTGGTGTTCAATTTCACGCCCGCAGCATCGGTCACCGTGGTTGATCTTGAACAGCGCAAGATTTTGAATGAGGTTGAAACGCCGGGATGTTCCCTCGCCTACCCGACGGGAAAGCGCGGCTTTTCCATGCTCTGCGCCAATGGCACGCTGGCCAGTTTCAAGCTTGATGCCGCGGGCAAAATGATCGCGCAGTCCGAGAGCAAACCGTTCAACAATCTCGATCACGATCCCATGTTCGCCATGCCCGCGCATGTGCAGGGGGTTGCCTATTTCCCCACCTTCCTTGGTCATGTGCAGCCCATCGATTTTCACGGCGAAGATGCGAAAATTCTAAAGCCGTGGGATCTTGTGACTGCGGCAGAGGCGAAATCAGGCTGGCGGCCGAGCGGCTGGCAGAACGTCAGCGGTGACGATGGCGGGCGGCTTTATGTGTTGATGCAACCCGACGGCAAGAACGGCAGCCACAAGGAAGGCGGCACTGAAGTCTGGGTTTATGACGTGGCCAAGAAAGCCCGCGTGCAACGTATCGTGTTGAAGAACCCGGGCTTGTCGATCGAAGTCACCAAAGGGCCGCAACCGCTTCTGGTGGTGATCAGCCCGGTCGGCAGCATCGATGTTTATCAGAGCGACGGTAAATTGCAGCGCAGCCTCGGCGGCAAGATCGTTGATACCGCCATGGTCATGCATGCTGTTCAGTAAAGGGCGCGCTTATGTTGACTGACATTCTGAAAGAAATGAGCACGCCGATTGCATTGGCCCTTGCAGCACTGCTGTTGATGGCCGCTGTGCATAAACTGAGCGACCGTTCGCGCATGCTTGAAGCCGTCACCAGTCTGAGCGGTCTGTCGGCGGGACTTGCGCCCGTCGCGCTGACGGTTATGGCAGCCCTTGAGGCCGCGGCCGCGATCCTTTTGCTGTGGCCGCAGACCGCCATGCTTGGTGCCGGAATTGCCGTGGCCATCTGGGGCGGCTATCTCGGCATGATCGTGAATGCCATCGCACGCGGCCGTCGTCATCTTGATTGCGGATGCAGTTTTGGCAAGCGCCATGGGGCCATCGGCGGCTTTGATGTTCTGCGCAATCTTGTGCTGATCAGCTTTGCCGGGCTGGTCATGGCGGCATCTCCGGCAAGCCATGCCTTTGCCGATCCGACGGCCATTCTCGCCGCACTTGGATTTGTTCTTTTGTATATCGCCGCGGAACAGCTTGCAGTCCTTGCTGTTTACACGTCCGTTCATCACAGGAATTGATTGATGACCTATCTCATCGCGTCGCAAATTCTGCTTTGGATCGCTGTTCTCGCACTTGGGGCTTTGGCGATCGCCCTCGCCCGCCAGGTCGGCGTGCTGCATGAACGCATTGCGCCTGCGGGGGCGCTGACCCTGCCGTCCGCTGTCAAGGCCGGTGATATGGCCCCGGACCTGATGGTGACCACCTTGACCGGGCAACAGATGCAGGTCGGCGGCGTCCGTCAGGGACGCAGCCAGCTGGTATTTTTCCTCGCGCCGGATTGCCCATTGTGCAAATCCTTCCTGCCGGTTTTGCGCTCGGCCGCATCGTCGGAAAAAGGCTGGCTTGATATCGCACTCGCCAGCGACGGCGACGCCGCGCAGCATAAAGCCTTTATCGCCGCGCAGAATCTTGAAAGCTTCCCCTATGTTCTGTCGGAACTTCTGGGGCGCAGTTTCGGCGTCGCCAAATTGCCTTATGCGGTGCTGATCGACGAAGGCGGCAAGATCGCCTCCTTGGGACTTGTGAATACCCGCGAACATCTTGAAAGCCTGTTCGAGGCCAAAGAACGCGGCGTCGCCAGCATCCAGCAATATCTCGCGCGGCGCTGATGTCCGCTTTGATCATTTGGGGAGAATGACTGTGGCAGAGCTTGATAAATGGACGGAACGCATGTTTCGCGGTCTGGCGCGCCGGACCTCACGGCGCAATATGTTCACCTTGATTGGCGGTGCGGTTACAGGAGCCGCGGCCATTCCGCTGTTGCCAGTGGCGCGCGCCTCGGCCAGCACCAACAGCTATGGCCTGACGCCTGAGACCACCGGCAATGTGCAGGACCCGGGCGATCCGACCACCTGCGAATACTGGCGCTATTGCGCCATCGACGGTTTTCTATGCAGCTGTTGCGGCGGTACGGTGAACGCCTGTCCGCCCGGCACCGAAATGTCGCCGATCACCTGGATCGGCACCTGTCACAACCCGGCGGACAATCGCAATTACATCATTTCCTATAATGATTGCTGCGGTAAATCCAGTTGCGGACGCTGCGTCTGCAACCGCAATGAAGGCGATCGTCCGGTGGTGCGGCCACAATCCAACAATGACATCGACTGGTGTTTGGGCACCGCGTCGTCAGTCTACAACTGCTCGACCGCTGTCTTGATCGGCGTCGCTTTGGGTCAGGACAAATAATGCGAGGGCGGTGGATTCTTCCAGCTTTGATGATGGTGGCGCCGCTCACGGTTCAGGCCGAACCCGATGGCGCCGCCCTCTATAAACGCTGCGCCGCCTGTCATCTTGCGTCGGGCGCCGGAGTGCCGGGAAGTTTCCCACCGCTTGATGCCCATGTGGGCGCGATTGGCGAAACGCCACAGGGCCGGGATTATCTAGTGATGGTCATCAGTTCCGGCCTGAGCGGCAAGCTTATGGTCGAAGGCAAAACCTACCAAAGCACCATGCCCGCGCAGGGGGGATTTAACAGCGAGGATGTGGCTGCGTTGTTGAACCATGTGCTGTCGACCGTGGTCAAACCGGCGTCGACGGCAGCCGCCTTCACCGGCGATGAAGTGACCGCCATTCGCGACCGTCATAAGGGTCTGAAAGCATCCGATGTGATGGCGATCAGACCGCAATCAACTGGAAGTGACAAGGCAAAATGATCCGCCCGACCGTGCTAGCCCTGTTTGCAATTCTGACCGCATTGCCTGCCGCCGCACAGCAAGCCAATTTTCCCGGCGTGGAAAATGCTCAGCGGGCCTGGCAGCATTGGGCTTTGAATTGCCAGGGGTGTCATGGCCCTGATGCGAAAGGCTTCAGCAATGCCACGCCGAACATGGCGGGAGAAGTTGCGCGGTTCCTGAGCATCCCAGGCGGCCGTGATTATCTGTTGCGCGTGCCGGGGGTGTCCACATCGCCGCTCAATGACCGCGACCTGGCCGAGCTGATAAACTGGATGTTGCCGCATTTCGACCCCACCCATATGCCGAAGGATTTTAAACCCTTTACGGCTGAGGAAATCAAAAAACAGCGGACGCGACCGTTGCGTACCGAAGCGAGCCGTACACGTGCCGACCTGATCACTAAAATGCCTGCCGACTAATAAAAGTCTGCCGCTCAAGCGAGTAGAAAATTCTGCGACAGCGATAAAGAACCATCGAGGAAACAGCGTCCACGACATTACGAGGGTATCATGTTGCACCAGATCAAACCTGACTTTCGGACCTTGCTGCTGGCGACCTCCGCTTTGGCGTTTGGCGTCTCCGCAGGAGGCGCACAAGCACAGCATGCACAGCCTGCCAATATCGGCGGGATCGAGGAAATCATCGTCACCGCGCAAAAGCGCGCCGAGCGATTGCAGGACGTGCCGGTATCCGTTTCGGCCATGTCGGGGGACATGCTGGAAAAACAGCGCATCAACAACGCCGACGATATCGTCTCATTCGTGCCGAACCTGCAGGTGACCAGCACGGTTGGTCAGGGCACGCCGATTTTCGCCCTCCGCGGCATTTCCATGTCGGACTATAGTCTCAATCAGGCAGGCCCCGTGGCCACCTATTATGACGAAGTCTATAAGGGCAATTTCGCCATTCTCGGCGTCGCCATGTTCGATCTCGAACGGGTCGAGGTTCTGCGCGGGCCGCAGGGCACGCTTTATGGCAAGAACACCACCGGCGGCGCCGTCAATCTGATCGCCCGCAAGCCGGGGTTTGAGACCGAGGGCTATCTGACCGCCGGATATGGCAATTACAATCGCTATGAATCGACCGGCGCTGTTCAGACCGGGCTTGGTGACAAGGTGGCGGTGCGCATGGCTTATAGTTTTGCCCATGCGAACGGCTGGTTTGAAAATCTGCTGCCGGGCAAACCCAATCTGGATGCGGTGAAGGAATATGGCCTGCGCGGATCGGTGTTGCTGCAACCAAGCGACAAATTCGATCTGACCATTCGCGCCTCGACCAGTCTGCAAAATCCTTATAACTACGGCATTCTTGCGCAGCCGGGGCCGGACGGCATCGGCGCCGGTGTGTATGCCATGTTCGGCGGCCATGATTATTTCCGCACCGGACTGACGGACCGCCAGCTTGAGGCTGATTACACGCCGCGCCGCCACAACCGCACCTATGCCCTCGCCGCAACCGCCAACTGGCATGTGGCGGATGGCCTGACCGTTACCTCCGTCAGTTCATGGGACAAAGGCAATCTGTTCATGGCCGAGGATACCGACGGCAGTCCGCTGAAGGTTCTGGAAATTCCCTATTACGCCAGAACCCGGCAAATCGCCCAGGATCTTCGCCTGACCAGTGATTTTTCGGGACGCTTCAATTTCATTCTGGGCGGCTATTACAATCGGGAAAAGGTCTTCAATTCGACCAATTTCATGATCTATCAGGATGTTGATATCAATGGCGATGGCGTTCTGAATTATATGGATTGCGCCGATGGGCTTGAAATCGGCATTCCCGCCTGTCAGGTCAAGAACAGCTTCGATCAGACCAAGACAAGCTATGCGGTCTATTCGGATCTGACCTTCAACATCACCGACAGTCTGACCTTGCGCGGCGGTTTGCGCTTCACCCATGACAAGGGCGTGCTGGCCAACTTCATCTCCCAGGCCATCGGCGTCGATAATGTGATTGTCGCCAATCTCATTCCGGGAAGCCTCACCGACCTTTTTGCGACCACGGGCGAGCAATATAAAAAATCGAACCTCTCGGGCAAAATCGGGCTCGATTATAAATTCGCCAATGGCAATATGATTTATGCGAGCTTGAGCCGTGGCTATCGCGGCAACTCCTTTAACGCTCAGGCGTTTTTCGACCCGAGCGAACTGTCGGTCGCCAAACCCGAAACCCTTGATGCTGTCGAGGCCGGATTTAAAACCCAGCTGCTCGACCGCCGCTTGCAGTTGAATGGCGCGGTGTTCTGGTATGGCTATAAAAACCAGCAGTTCATCGACGTCGATCCGGTGACCACGGCGCAGCGGCTGGTCAATCTCGACAAGTCGCGGATCATCGGCGGCGAACTTGAACTTCAGGCGCGGCCCATCGACACGGTCACCATCAGCGGCGGCGTCGGCATCCTGAACTCCAGTATTCGTAAGGGCGTCCTGCAGGAAGAAGACCTGAAGGGCAACAAGCTCGCCAATGCTCCGACCCTGTCTCTGAACGGCTCCGTTGACTGGATGGCCGTCGAGGCCGAATGGGGCTCGGTCAATCTTCATGCCGACGGAAATTACTCATCAAGTCAGTATTTCGAAGTCTTCAATAAAGACCGCATCAAGCAAAAAGCGTATGCTCTGTTCAATGCACGGGCAAGCTTCCGCACCGCGGACGATAAATGGGGTCTGTCGGCCTGGGTCAAGAATATCACCGACAAATTCTATTACACTTCGCGCATCGATGTGTCGGGCTTTGGCTTTGATTACAACCATCTTGGCAATCCGCGGACCTATGGCCTGACGGCCGACGTCAAATTCTAGAGGAGACTGGCAGATGCATGATTTCAAACTCTTGATCGACGGCAAACTGGTGGCGGGCGATCTCATCATGGACGTGGTCAACCCGGCGACTGAGGAGGTGCTCGCCAAATGCCCACGGGCGTCAGAGGCGCAGCTGAACAAAGCGGTGGCGGCGGCCAATGCCGCCTTCCCCGGCTGGGCGGCGAAATCCATTGAGGAGCGGCGCGCGGCGCTGCTTAAACTCGCCGATGCGCTGCATGGGCGGGCGGGCGAATTTGCCCGGCTTTTGACGCAGGAACAGGGCAAACCCATTGCCGAGGCCACAGCGGAGATTGCTTATAGCGAGGCGTTCATTCGTGCCTTCGCCATGCAGGAATTGCCGCATAAGGTGATCGAGGATACCGAGACCCGCAGGGTCGAAGCGCACCGGCGGCCGCTTGGCGTGGTGGCGGCGATCATTCCGTGGAATTTTCCGGTTCTGGTGGTGGCGTTCAAGATGCCTTTGGCGCTGCTGGCCGGGAATACTGTTATTCTGAAGCCCGCGCCGACGACACCTTTGACCACCCTGTTGCTGGGTGAACTCTGCGCCGGAATTTTCCCACCCGGGGTTGTCAGCGTTATTACCGATGCCAATGATCTGGGCGGGGTGCTGACCAAACATCCGGACATTCGCAAGGTGTCCTTCACCGGATCGACCGAGACCGGTAAGAAGGTCATGGCCAGTGCGGCGGATACCATCAAACGCATCACGCTTGAGCTTGGTGGCAATGATGCGGCGATTGTGCTCGGTGACGTCGACCCGAAACAGGCGGCGCCTGGAATTTTCGCCGGGGCCTTCACCAACGCCGGTCAGGTTTGTCTCGCGATCAAACGCGTTTATGCTCATGAGTCGATTTATGACGCGCTCTGTGATGAGCTTGGGGAATTGGCCAAGGCGGCCGTGGTCGGCGACGGGCTTGAACAAGGCACCACCATCGGGCCGGTGCAGAACCGTATGCAGTTTGAAAAGCTGAAGGGCTTTCTGGACGATGCACGCAAAAACGGCACCATCGTTGCGGGCGGCGAGGTTTCCGATCAACCCGGATATTTCATTCGCCCGACCATCGTGCGCGATGTGACCGACGGCATGAAAATTGTCGATGAAGAACAGTTCGGCCCGATCCTGCCGATCATCAAATTCAGCGACAAGGAGGATGCATTGAAACGCGCCAATGCCTCGCCTTATGGACTTGGCGGGTCGATCTGGGCGACGGATCCGACGGCAGCTTATGACCTGGCCACCCGCATGGATTCGGGCACGGTCTGGATCAACAAGCATCTTGATTTCGGGCCCAATATTCCGTTCGGCGGCGCCAAACAATCCGGCATCGGCGTTGAATTCGCGGAAGAAGGACTGGCTGAATTCACCCAGCTGCATATCATCAATATGGCCCGCTGACCGATGACCGTGAACAGTGGCGATAGCAATGCACCAGTGACCGTGGTCCGTGCGGGACCTGTCGCCACTGTTACACTCAACCGGCCGGAGCGTTTCAATGCGCTGTCGGTTGAGATGATCCGCGCCCTTGATGAAACGCTGGGCGAGATCGGCGATGAGCCGGACATTCGCGTGATCGTTCTTGCCGCTGCGGGCAAGGCGTTTTCCGCCGGGCATGATCTTGGGGAAATGGTGGCGCGGCCGGAGGTCGGGTTTTACCGCACGCTCTTTGCCGCCTGCACCGCTATGATGCGGCGGTTGCAACATCTGCCGCAACCGGTCATTGCCCGGGTTCAGGGCACCGCCACTGCGGCCGGGTGCCAGCTTGTGGCCATGTGCGATCTGGCTGTGGCGGCGCAATCGGCGCGCTTTGCCGTGTCGGGGATTAATTTCGGATTGTTCTGCGCGACGCCCGGGGTGGCGCTCGCCCGCAATGTCTCGCGCAAGAAAGCCATGGAAATGCTGCTGACCGGCGATTTCATTTCGGCGGATCAGGCGCTTGAGTATGGGCTTGTCAATCAGGTTGTGGCCGATCAGGATCTGGATGCCGCCGTCGCGGAACTCGCCGCAAAAATCAGCGCCAAACCAGCCATTTCCATCCGGCGCGGCAAGCGGTTGTTTTACGATCAGGCGGAACAGGGGATCGAGGCCGCTTATCAATTGGCCGAACAGGTGATGGCCGATAATATGATGGATGCGGAGGCGCAGGAGGGCTTCCGCGCCTTCCTTGAAAAACGCCGGCCCGATTGGGCGTAGTAGTGCGGGCGTTGGGGCTGGTTTAACATTCTGCCGTTTGAAACATGGATACGCGGGTCAAGCCCGCGTATGACAGATTTTAATAGGTCTGAATGGTTGGGCGTGCTGACAGCTGTGGTGGTTGGGCCAGGCGTAATCGACGTGGTGCTTAACCCATTTATGCCCCTCCATCCTTACCTGTCATTGCCGGGCTTGACCCGGCAATCCATCTTGGGCCCGATTTAGTCCTGCGCTTCAGGGAAAGCCAACCGGCACTCGGGTGAGGCTTCGGCTTTTTTGATGGCGTCCCAATGTTCGATGATCTTTCCGTCCTTGAGGCGGAAGAGGTCGAACCAATAGGTCATGTAACTGGCTCCGGGGTTGTGCGGGTCGGGGCGTGGTTTTCGGGTGACGAGTTGTACATAATCGCCGTCCGCCAGCACGGTGATAAATTCGGTTGGCGATGACGCGACGGCGGGTTTGGATTTCCAGCGGCTTTCGGCCCAGGCTTTGTAGCTGTCGAGCCCGTCGGCTTCGCAAGGGTTGTTGCGGATATAGGTCTGATCGAGATAGGCGGCGGCTTTTGAAATATTCCGCGCATCGATCACATCGCGCCAGAACGACAGCACAATTTCGCGATTGCGATCTGCGGAGCTGACGGCAGTGTGAGCGGGGTGGCCGCTCGCCATCGCGACGGGGCCCGACAGCAACGCGAAGATCAGTGCGTAGCTAAGTGATTTCATCTTTTCCGCCTCCCGCCGCCAACGCCCGTTTATAGGTCGAAAAGCACCGGAGCCCAAACATAAAAAAAGAACGGTCCGTTGCGTGAAACGAACCGTTCTGCAGGTGTCGCTCAAGATCAGAGCGGCAAGCGAACGCCGCGCGCTTCGAGACGCGGCAGGACTTCATCACGGAAATAGGGCAATTCCTTGACGTAATCGACAAAACACAGCGTCGTGCCCCGAAAAACCGGCCATGTCTTCGGCGCAATGACGGTGATCGGCCTCGGCTTCCTCGTGAGACAGGCGGCGGTCCTTGCCGTGAGCCCTGCCCTGGTCCTTGAGGGCGGCGAATTCGCGGTCTTCCTTGGAGCCCGCTGCATTGACGATGGACAGGCTATTGTGCAGCAGCTTTGGATTGCTGAAGACTTTTTCAGGTTGTAGGGCTCGCCTGCGAAATCGAACAGCAGGTCTTCTGCCCACAGGCGCTTCGTGATGGTGAACCATTCCTGCCCCCGGGCATAGCGCCTCATGGTGCCATAGACCACATCCACCGCGTTGGCACGGAGGGTAAAGGTGAAAAGCATGCGAAGCGGTTTGCGGATTGCACCCCACCCCATGATATGAAAAATATCAATTTGCTATTTTTGTATAGAAATATGATTTTTTCTATATCATAATATGATTCGAATAATATTGGGAGCTTCAAGCATCCGGGGGGATTCACATGCGCCAACAACGCGTTATCCTAACCTTATCCGCACCTTCTAATCTAGATCACCATCTACCATCCCGTTCTCGCTGGCATCGCAGTGCATCTCTGATTGCACTCTCCTTGCTACTTCCGGTTGCCTCTGGCCCAGCCGCAAACGCCGCCGAGCGCAGGATGGGCAATATTATGCAGATCGAGGAAATCATCGTGACCGCCCGCAAACGGGCGGAAAGCATGCAGGAAACACCGATTTCCATCACCGCCTTTACCGGGCAAACTCTGGAACAACGCAATTTTCGTTCGCTGTCCGACATCACATGGATGACGCCAAATCTGATTTTCGATACTGGTGTCGGCAACACGGGCGGCTCTACCAATGCGCAGATTTTTATTCGCGGCATTGGCCAGACCGACTTTTTGTTTTCGAGCGATCCCGGTGTCGGCATTTATGTGGATGATGTTTATTTCCCGCGCCTGGTGGGCAGCGTTCTTGAGCTGCTGGACTTTGAGCGAGTCGAAGTTCTGCGTGGTCCGCAAGGCACGCTTTTTGGCAAGAACACCATTGGCGGCGCCATCAATATCACAAGCCAGAGGCCCGGCAATGAGTTCGGCGGTTATGTGGAAGTGAAAACCGGAAGCCGCAACCGGATTGACGGCCGGCTATCAATCGATGTGCCGATCGTCGACAATCAATTGAGCATGCGGCTGTCGGCCATGACCCGTCATCAGGATGGCTATGTCAAACGCATCCTGGCCGACGACGATCTTGGCAATACCAATGCCAACGCCGGACGGGTGATGCTGCAATGGACTCCGGCCGATGACCTCGATATCGTGTTTACCCTTGATGGCACGAGACGACGCGAATCCGCCTCGGTCGATGAACTGGCCGCCGTGCGCGACAATAACCCCGAGGATTTACTGCTGGGCTTGTGGAATATGCTGGTCGCCCCAAGCTATGGGCCGGGCATTGCCTATGACAGTCGTTATCTGAGTGCGCCCCGCACCTCGAACGGTACCGGGCCAAATGTCAGCAACCTGGACAGCTGGGGCACGTCCCTGATTATCACTAAGAATTTCTCAGCATTTTCCGTGAAATCCATCAGTGCCTACCGTGATCAGAAAACCGAATTCGGGCTTGATCAGGATCATTCACCACTGACCTATACCGAAACGACAAATCACAACAAAGACGAATATTTCAGCCAGGAATTGCAATTTTCCGGCACCAACATCAATGATCGTCTGAAATGGGTTGTGGGGGCCTATTATTTCCACGAAAAGGCGCGCGATCAGTTCGATGTGGCGTTGGCCTCGGGACTTTACAAGGCCTTGTCGGCGCTGCCGTTCCCGCTTCTTCCGCTTGGCCCGGGCATCACTTGTCCACCACCGCCCGGTGCGCCGCCGCTTTGTGCGGGGGGCGCGGGCAACCCGCTCAATATCGCCTTTGATCTTGATGCGACCTTTATCGACAAGATCAAAATCAACAGCTATGCCGCCTTTGGTCAGGCGACCTTTGCCCTGACCGACCGCCTGAGCATCACCGGTGGCCTGCGCTACACAGACGAAAAGAAAATCTTTTCAACCATGCTGCGGCGCAATGGCTCAGGCGTAATCACGGTTCCCGAAACTACCCTGAATAAAAGCTGGAATGCCCTCACTCCGCGTGCCGATGTTGATTTCAAGGTGACGCAGGATGTGCTCGCTTACGCTTCCGTCTCACGCGGGTTCAAATCTGGCGGCTTTAACGGTCGGGCGCAGTCTGTCGCGGAAATCGATTCATTTGATCCGGAATATGTCTGGAGTTATGAAGCCGGTATCAAGTCGGAGTTTCTCGATCACCGTCTGCGCCTCAATGGCGCGCTTTATTACAATGACTATCGGAACATGCAGCTGACGAGTTTGCGTGATGTGGGCGGGCTTATTGCCACCGTCACGGAAAATGCCGGTAAATCACGCGTGCAGGGGTTTGAAATCGAATTGTCCGCCATCCCCGTCGAAGGCCTTTCGGTTAGTGGCGGTGTTGGCTACACAGATGCCAAATTCAAACGTCTCGCGCCGACGGCAACGGTCACGCTCGACAGTCGGTTTCCGAAAATTCCGGAATGGACCATTAGCGGCGCGGTGCAATATGACTTCGCTATCGGCGATCTGGGAATGCTGTCCTTCGGCGCCGATATCAGCCATCGCAGTTCCTATTATAACGACGTGGCAAATTCGAAAACATCCTTTGAAAGCGGCGTCGTCCTGATCGGCACACGGATCAATTACACCTCGCCGGACAACCGGTGGATGTTATCGCTTTTCGGCACCAACCTGACCGATGCCCGCTATATCATCAACGGGCTCAATTCCTTTGGTAGCTTTGGCACCGCAAGCGCGGACTATGGGCGTCCGCGCGAATGGGGCGTCTCCCTTAAAGCCCGGTTCTGACGGTAGGTCCATTTTATCACTGTCAGCCGCGCGGCTTGGGCGATGATTTTTTGCCCGCCATGACCTTCAATGTGGCGGGCTTCAATGTGGCGGGCGTCCAGTTGACGAACAGCAGTTTGAGGCGGCGGCGCAGATCCTCGCGCACCACCTCAACCGTCACCTCCTCATGAACGGCGAAGAACTGAAAATGCTCATTGAAAATGCCGTAAACAATAAAGGCGATATCGCGATGATTGAGCCCAGGCAAAAGGGCGCCGCTGTCTTCAAGACGGCGCAGCAGAAGCTGAAGCTGATCGAGGATCAAAGCGTCGAGTTCTTGACGAATGCCCTGAAACAGCTCCGCATAGCCAAGGTCCATGCCGGCGACCGCACGCAGCAAATCGCGGCTTTGCCATTTTTCACTGAACTCGAACGCGTCCATCAAGGCGGCCACCGCAACGCCGGGGTCGGCAGGCGGCGCGGCCGTCACAGCCTCAGCCCGTTGGCGATAGATTTCGATCTTCGGACGCCAGAGTTCACGGATCAGACCGCCCTTGGCGCTGAAATATTTATAGATGGTGGCCACACCCACTTCGGCACGGGCGGCGATTTCTTCCACATTGGTGGCGGAATATCCCTTGATGCGAAAAAGTTCCGCGGCAACGGCCAAAATTGCTTCGCGCCGTCGTTCCGTTTGCCGCTGCCGTAATCCTGTCACACCCGCCTCCTTGTTTAGGTCCGCCCATAAACTCTTACCGGCCAAGTCTTTTTTGCACAAGTCCCGTTCGCTTTCTCTTTTGATCGTCACAAACTTGCTTGACTTGAATTGTATAGAAAATCTTTGTTTCTTATGCAAATATAGTTTTATATAATAATCTACAAATCAAACAGCGCCGAGGGAGATTTGCCATGATCGAAGATTGCCTGGTCGTCGACAGCATCGTACATGCTTATAATTTCAGTCCGGAGAACCTCACCGATCCTGCCGCAGCACAGCGCATCGCCGGGCTGTTGCTTGGATTGCAAGCGGCCTTTTCTCCTAAAGGCGAGCCGCAATGGCTGCTCAAGCCTGAGAACTTTCTCAAAGGTGCCGATATCGATCTGCTGGCCAACGCCCTGTTCGGCGAAAGTCAGGTTGATATCTGCGTCTTTCATGAACTGCCCATCCGCCTGTTCCGCGACGGCGGGTCGCCCATGTGGGCCGCACGGGAGATGCGCAAGCGCTGGCCAGGGCGCGTTCTGATCTATGGCGCCATCTGCCCCCATGCGGACGATCCCATCGGACAGATCGATCGTGCGGTTGAAGAAGATGGCGTGATCGGCATCAAGCTTTATCCCATCGATCTCATCGAGGGGAAAATGCAAGGCTATGACATGGCTGACCCCGAGCTGATGTTTCCGCTTTATGAGCATATGCAGAAACGCGGCGTGAAAACCGTCGGCATCCACAAGGCCATTCCCTTTGGCGGCATTTCCATCGAGCCCTACCGTATGGCGGATGTCGGCCATGCGGCCACGGCCTTTCCCGGATTGAATTTTGAAATCGTCCATGGCGGCTTTGCCTATCTTGAGGAAACCGCCATGCATTTGACGCATTTCCCCAATGTCAGCGTCAATCTCGAAGCCACCAGCGCCTTCATTCCGACTGCGTCGCGGCGCTTTGCTGAAATTATCGGGACGCTTATTCAGGCGGCAGGCGGCGCCGATCGCATCATGTTCGCAAGCGGTTGCACAGCCATTCATCCAAGGCCGTTGATCGAAGGATTCTGGAACCTTGAGATGCCGGAAGATCTCATGGAAAACTACAATATTCCACCTTTGACCAAAGAGATGAAACGGCAAATCCTGGGTGAAAATCAGGCGCGCATTTGCGGTCTTGATCTCGCCGCCATGCAGAAACAATTTGCCGGAGATGAGTTCGATCGCAAAACCGCCCTCGCAACCCCCTGGTCAGGCGGATGGGTTTATGCCTGAAGAAAGCGCATATCATGATCACCCACGATCACATTCTGACTTTGCTTGATGCGATCACCGACCCCTGCAGTCTTGCCGCCGGGTCCCCGGTCGGCATTACCACACTTGGGCTTATTCGTGCGGTCGATGTGAAGACCGGGCCGGACGGGGCCTATGTCACCGTCACTATGGTGCTCACGTCGCCGGGCTGCCTGATGGCGTCGGTTTTCACCAACAGCATTCTCGATATTCTGCGGGCCCAACCGGATGTCGCGGCGGCTGACGTGATCTTCGACCATGACGCCATCTGGCTCCCGGAGGACGCGGCCCCCGCGTATCGCGAGAGCCGCGCCGCGCATCTCCGCACCATGAATGACCGTTATGCTGCCATGCGCAGCGCCTAAACGCAGGAACGACGCCATGACCCAAGTCTCGAACAGTCCGCCCGTTGTCAATCATATCCCGGCCGAGGGCGAGAACGGCCTTTTCAGCCAATCATGGTTTCCGATCTGCACCGCCGCCGAAGTGGCTCCGGGGCAGATTATCGGCAGAAGCTTTCTTGATGGGCGTGTCGTCATCCTGCGCGGCGAGAGTGGGGAGGTGCAGGTTTTAAGCCCCTATTGTCCCCATCTCGGCACCGACCTTGTGACCGGCGAGGTCGACGGCGACATCGTTCGCTGCGCGTTCCATAAATGGGAATTCGACCTTACCGGCCAATGCGTGCGGACGGCCATCGGCGATCCCGCGCCCAAGGCTGCACGGCTGTTCCGATTCCCGACTGTCGAACGGTTTGGCTTGATCTGGGCCTTTAATGGCACTGAACCCACATGGGAATTGCCGAGTTTTCCCTTTCCGGATGAAGAACTGTCGGTTCGTGCCCGCTATGACGTGCCCGTTATGCCGGTGGACCCCTGGGTCGTCTGTGCGAATACACCGGATTGGCAGCATCTGCGCGCTGTGCATCGCATGGATTTCGACACCGATCGCATTCTCACCGGCGTGCGCTGGACCGAGCATTCCATGGAATATGACATTGTCGGCCGTATGGAACATGGCAGCGGAGATGAGGTGAATTTTGTCGGCTCCATCTATGGCACCAGCCTTTTCCGTCTGTATGGCACCATGGGAAAACAATGGTTCGGCGTCCTGTCGCCGTTCGGGATGCCGCGCCCGGGCGTGACCCAGAATTATTTCATCACCTGTTTCAAAAAAAGCGACAACCCGACTGGGAATGACGCCGATTTCGATATGGCCCATCTCAGGCTTTTTGAATTCGGTAAACATTTCACCAGCGATGACCGGCCGATCCTGCACAATATTCGCTATCGCCCCGGCACCTTGACCAAATCAGACCGCCTCTTGGCCCGCTATCTCAATATGGTGCGCAACTATCCCCGGGCGCATCCATCGTCAGATTATATCAAATAATACAGGAAGGAATTCACAGATGGCCCATCTTGATCAAGTGCAATATTTCTTTGAACCTATCGAAAAGCAGCTTGGCTTCGTCGCAAGCGCTCAGGCCGGACCATTCATTTATATATCCGGCGTGATTTCGATCGATGAAACCATGACCGTGATTGCCCCGGGCGATATGGGCGGGCAGATCACGCGGATCTATGACATCATGGAACTGATCCTGGCCCGTCATCAGGCAAAGCTTGAACATGTGATCAACGAGATTATCTTTGTCACCGACCTTGGCGCCATGGCCGCCGCCGCAGAGGCGCGAAGCCTCCGCTATGCCAAGGCGGCGCCACCCGCGACCACCGCAGTGCAGGTCGCCGGACTGTTTCTAGCTGACGCCATGATTGAGATTCATGCCACTGCCTATGTGGCTTAGACGCGCTCGTAGCGACATCGGCCTCATCCCTGCTAACCCAGCAATCTTTGACTGATTTTTCAGACCCGCCTGGATAAATGCGCCGTGAGCTGCTAGTAAGCTCAGGCAAATACAGGATGGGATATGACGGCCCCCATATACAAAGTCAAAGTGCTGGGCGCAGAGCTTTTATATGCTTGCCCAGAAGACCAGACATTGATGCGCGCCATGGGGTGGAGCACCGAACGATCCGTGCCCATAGGCTGCCGCAAAGGCGCCTGTGGCGTGTGCCGCATAAAAATTCTATCCGGAGCTTTTGAAACCTCCAGTCAAGCAAGTCGTCACATCACCGTGGAAGATGCAACGCAAGGTTATGTGCTTGGCTGCCGCACGCGGCCAAACAGTGATCTGGTCATAGATATCCCGGCGGGCACTCAGGCCCTGATCAAGAAATCAGCGAAGATTAGCGCCTGATGAGTCTCTGCTGAATTTTGGAATAGCGACACTCCTTTAGCCCGCAATCAAAACTTCGATTCAGAACAGTCACAAGAGAATTTCCTTAGCGACACCGGGCTTCATTGCGATCAATCGCTTGTCCGGCTACCGCTCCGGCGCCTGCACCAATAACTGTGCCTAACAATGCAGATCCACCCGGAGCAATGGCATTACCCAAGACCCCACCGGCAAGCGCCCCAACAACGAGGCCGGTTGTCCCATCAGAACGTCGGCAATAATAGCGCCCATCCTGCCCACGATAAACGCGATCGTTCCGCGACAGACGGCGCTCTTTATAGCGAGAGTCATTGCGATAATACCTGTCCGCATTATAGCCACCATATGCCGGATCGGGACGATTATAATCATATTGGCCCCAGCTGGACTGCCGATACCCACTCTCATCGGCACAACCAACAACCATAAAAGATAACGCTAATATCAACGGCAGAACTCGTTGCATTGATTTTCTCCTTGCCATCAATGGCTCACATTCGAAAAAATGTGATTTCATTTGACCAGAACACAACAACGCTTGAGCCAATAACTACCGGAAAATTAAGCATCCAATTGACACAGAAGTTACAAATTATACTGCCCGAATGATAATATCACACTTTAAAAAACCAGAAAGAAAATGCCATAAGCCATTAAATAAATTGGAAAAATCTCCACGAAATCTTATGCGACCCTCCCGCCGGGCAAGCTATGAAAAACGAATTTCCTCGATTTGCTCATATCCATACTCAACCCGGTTCTCCGCGATGGCATTGCCTTGAGAATCGAGAGATGAATAATATGAAGCAATAAGAACTTATTAGAAATTTTCCACTGCATTCGAAATATTTTTTAAATAGATAACGTCAAAATCCAAAAAACAAACTCTCTTAATTACTTACATCATCCCAAAAATATAAATCTAAAATCACGAAAATATTTACACACATCGTTCAATTTTTCATAACAACCACCCAATAAGAAATTGATTAATATTAAAAAACTAAAGAACTTAAAGTGAATATAAAGAGATTTCTTAGCCAATACCCCATGAGTTCTTTCCGGACATAGACCCTCAGAGAACTATATGCTAGTCTTTCGATCTGCTTCCCTCAGGAAGTATGGATTTGAGATACATCTAGAATGCACGGAAGCTACCTGCATCATACAGGAGCCATCCAAAGACATGCTATGGATGCTCCAAAGCTTGTGAATAAGCTTTCGAGGATGATCGCATCAGGCACCTCGACTGAGGGTGTTAAACTCTGCAAAAACCCCCTGAACGCCCCTAGATTCAACAACGACCTGGCCCTTCAAGGACCAAAGAATTTGGACGCTCAATCGGGAAATGCTCATGTAAAATATGCAACACTACACAGATCGCTGCAAATCAATGTCCCTTGGCAAGCCCCCTCACCATGCGCAGATTTCTGCATGTGGCCACATGTATTTTTTATCTATCTGAATTTCAAACAACATTGCTCCGTAGAAGCCAATTTTACGAGTGCAATCCTATTTGCATATTCGGATGCTACAGCGATAAAATTAACGAGGTAACAGAGAAACTCCTCAGTCGCTTGTTTCGTGCTTTGCGTACTGAAGGCAGAAACCTGCTTTCCTGAGAAAACCAAACTGGACAAGTTCCAAAATCCAGACGCAAAAAGTAAGTCTCCGCGAGACATAAATACATCCGTTTATGTCGAGATTTAAATATCTCAGGACGAACTCGCATCACCGAATGAGGAACTTCTAATGTCGAAAGAAGAGCTACAGTCTCTGAACACTGAGGTCACTCCTTCAAACGATCAAATTCAAGCGCCCTTGGATAGACGGCTTGTCACATACACTCACATCCATAATATTATCAGCAGCACCGACATCCCCATAATTTTTCTAGACAGATATTCTGTAATCCGTTTCTTGACGCCGAAAGCTATATCTCTTCTCAATATAAGTTTTCGAGACATCGGCCGACCACTTCAAAACTTTCACTGTCAGGATTTGGACAACCTACTCCTGAACGATGTCCATAGATTTTTCATTGACTATAAAAGCTATGCTCGAGCAATCGCCTTTCAGGAAGGCGGGCACTATATTCGCCGTATTTTACCCTATCGTGGATATGACAAATCTATCGATGGCGCCGTGATTACATACAATGATATCAGCGATCAAAGAGACCCCAATAAACTGATGCACGCGACGCAAACTCATAACATCGAAAAATTAAGAAAAGAACCGAAATTCCCTGACGCTCTACAAGTCACAAATGACCCCGTCATTAAAGCATCTGGAATGGAAATCTCTGAGTTTCCCGTCAACAATCTTCTCTATTGTCTCAAAATGGAATTCTTATCCCCAACACATCAAGAAGAATTTTCTATTCACATTGAGCCTTCCAGCGCCTCGATCATAAGTGATCAGACAATTCTGCATAGCATCCTGAAAAACCTTCTCAATAATATCTTCAACGTCACTTCCCTCCGACGAATCCTGATCGGCTGCCGTCGCCATAATAAGAAGCTGAATATTGAAATTTTAGCTAAAGATAACAGGAAGTCTGAGACGTGCCGTCCGCCCATGGGTGTCGAATCTTCCCCATCCCAGAATGCTTTGCCGAAAGCGACTGACGTTTATAATTTCGCGCCTTTCACGATGAGCCAGTTAACGAGAGGAACGGATCTGCAAATAGAATGTCGAGGACTGCCGAAAAATGGCATTGCCATAAGCATAGAAGTATCAATCCCTGAAAAAAAATCATCCGTATTGGAAAATCATCCGGATTATTTTCGCAATTGCATAATTTACAAAATCCACTTTCCAAATGGTAACACTCTTGTTGCTCTCACAACTTCAGAAAAGCAAAGAAATATTGAAATTTTCGTCAATACGGAAAACCATCACACAGAAATCATTTCAAACCCTCAAGACATAATGGCTTTTTTAAAGCAGGATACAATTCATCCCGACCTCATACTGATTGATGAAGATTTTCTAACCATCCAATCCCGCGCTGAGGTTAAAATATTTCTTAACCGAACCCAAGATCCAAAAAATACAATTATTCTTTTAAAATCTCACGAAAAAGAAAATTCATATATCGACATAAAATTCGATGACGTGATCCCGATCGCAGATCCGGAAGGCATCACAAAATTTAAAAATATCATGCAAAAATATCTCGCAAATCCGAAAAAGGGACCTGTTGGAGATAACGATTCTGAGCATTCCACCGTCTATATTATCGATGACAATAAGCTCATGCGTGACTTATTGAGTAAAGGAGATGGAGTAAAGAGATGGACTGTTTTTAATTATCAAAACAGTGAAACGTTTCTCAAAGCTTACCGACCCGGGGCTATCGCCTGCCTTATAATTGATACTGACCTCCCCGGAACGAAAGGATTTGAACTTCTCAACAAGCTTCAGAAGGACGAATGCACGCTACCAATCATAATGTTAAGTGCCTGCCAGGATTTGCCTATGGCTGTCCAGGCGATAAAGTCAGGTGCTTTTGATTTCATTGAAAAACCAGCCGTCTATCATCATCTTTTGGCATCTATCGACCGTGCGCTTGAGCACTCCAGAAGCTCAAACCTCATCCCCTCCAAGCGAAGAGATGCCGCGATGCGTCTTTCCAGGCTTACACAACGGCAAATTCAAATTATGGAGATGGTCCTTGCCGGAAAAGCAAGCAAGAATATCGCGGCGAATCTTGGAATAAGCCAACGCACGGTCGAAAACCATCGCGCATCAATCATGAAGAAGACAGAAGTCAAATCACTTCCTGCCTTGGCACGCCTGGCGCTTGCAGCTGGACCCTCTGATGATATCGTGCCGCTTGATTAAGACGTCCAATTGACTGCGGTATTCATGTTCCGCAGTGATGAACTGTGCATTGCCTGTCTCTCCGAGACTTCACAAATGCCCTTTCATAAATGAGTAGCTTCCGAAGCTACAAAACTCATCCAGAAAGAATATTATGGAGACCTCGACCTGTGATGGGTCGTAAAATCTGCACCCCCTGGCATATCTGAACAGAAGGATCTAGACATGTACAAAGATCAAAACCCCGGATCTTCAAAACAGACCCCTGGCGCGAAAGAGCAAGCCCAAAAGCCATCCGCAGGCGGCAAACAGGGGCCGGAAGCAAAAACCGAAAAGCCACAGGCTTCACATAGCGGCTCCGCTCCCCACAGCGGCTCCAAGGATCCGAACAAAAAGTAACTTACTCCGGAACCTCCGGGCCAGTTATTA
This sequence comes from Govania unica, assembly GCF_027920805.1. Classification (GTDB taxonomy): domain Bacteria; phylum Pseudomonadota; class Alphaproteobacteria; order Sphingomonadales; family Govanellaceae; genus Govanella; species Govanella unica. The sequence goes on along the minus strand of NZ_JANWOI010000005.1, from coordinate 66,363 downwards.
TACTGGCCCAGAGGTTCTTGATGCGAAACATCATTATTCAGATAAATATCTTATATGGTAATTTAGAATTCTTTTCATATCGGGTTTAACCGTTTATCACGCATGCCTTGGCTGTCCGTAGATTTTCAAAATGCAATTTTACGAAATTCACAGACCCTTTTAGCCTATACTTTCGTGCGAATGATTGAGGCCTTCAACAACTGGTTCATGGGAACGACCATGCACAATAGTCCCGATAACACTTCTTGTTATCCCTGGCGCATCCACCGTTTTGAGCGCGTGCCATACGACAGCGGGTGCAGGAAAAGATATCTCCAAGACCAGAGAAGCAATCGAAAAGAGCGCAAATAAGCACGCGCCTTAAGTTTCCGCCATACTATCTCTGAGGTCTTTACTGACTAGCTTCTACACCCCCTTAAGCAGGAGATTGATTATGGACAAAGACAGCATCCTTGGTATCGGCAAAGAGATCAAAAAATCGATAAAAGAAACTGTCGAAAAAGTTGTCGAAGATACAAAACACGAGGTTGAAGAAGAAGCTGAAAAGGCAAAAGACAAAGTGCAAGACGTCGTTGAGAATGCGAAGGACACACTCAAGCCATAACGCAGCGCATCCCGTTAGCGAATGCCAAAATTGAGATAAGATAAGGCATCACGTCATGCCTTATCTTATCTCCCGTGGTGTCGGGCTTTGTCTAAATTAGGTAAACCTGTCACCAACCGGCCCTAGGCTTTTGAGTACCCTACGGCCTTTGCGGGGCTGAATGATAACTGAACCGCTGTGGGCTCTGTTTGTCCATCGCTAGAAATCCAACTCCGCACATAAGCCCATTTATCATGCTATGACTATTGCATGCCTGCCAGGCTTCGTTGCGTTGCAGGGCGGCTGAAGATGGTTTGGTACCAGCGGTTTAAATACGCAAACTCAGTGATATTTTCACCCAAACGCTCAGCGGCATGAACCCAGGGCCAACAAGCGATATCGGCGATGGAGTAGTCGCCGACGAGAAAGCCACCTGTTTCGAGCTGACGATCCATGACCGCTAACAGACGCCGATATTCACCTCTGTACCGACTCGTGGCATAGGGGGAAGGTTCGGCGGCCAGCTGTTTGAAATGCCCGAATTGTCCAGCCATGGGGCCTAGTCCGCCCACTTGCCAGAATAGCCATTGCAGAACCTTATATTCCTGATCAGCTTCGCGTGGCAGGAGGCTGCGGCTTTTCTTCGCGAGATACATCAGGATCGCACCCGACTCGAAAAGAGAGAATGGCTGATCGGTCATAGGGTCGACAATTGCCGGGATTTTATTGTTTGGACTAATTTTCAGGAAGGCCGGAGTGAACTGCTCTCCGGCCCCGATATCAACGGGAATGACACGGTAGGGCAGACCGCATTCCTCCAACATCATGACGATCTTCAAACCGTTTGGCGTGGGCCAATAATAAAGATCAATCATAACGTTCGCCTATCAGGAAAAACTAGACAGAAAGATTACGAAAATGGCCGCGGGTGCCCCGACTTTGGCAACGAATGTCGTATAAGCCATTTTTAACGGAGTGAGACGTAATTCGGTCTGCAGTGACGCTCGGCTTAATGCCCATCCGGCGAACAAGGCAATCAGAATGCTGTTGGCCGGCAACAGCAGATTGGCAACAACGAAGTCGAAAAGCTCGAAGATCGTCTTGTCCTTGATCAAGGCCACGAACGGCAGAAGCTTTATGCTTCCCCAGACGTTGAACGACAGCAGCGGTGCGAGACCCACAAACCAGGCCGCGATGCCAGCCGTCGCTGCGAGCTTCATGCGCGACCAGCCTTGTCTTTCTTCAAGCCAGGATACGATCGGTTCAAGCATGGCGAAAGACGACGTCAGTGCGGCAAAGGCCATAAGCAGAAAAAACGCGCCACCAAGAACAGTCCCGAAATGTAATTGTCCAAAAGCCAAAGGAAGTGTGACGAAAATCAAACCGGGGCCTTCGCCGGGATTGAGACCAAAGGAAAAAACAAATGGGAAAATGGCTAGGCCCGCGAGAAGCGAGACGAATGTCACCGAGAGACCGACGATGATGGCCGAACGCGGCAGCGACACATCATCCGACAAATAAGCACCATAGGTCATCAATGCACCGACACCGATGCCCATGGAAAACAGCGCCTGCCCCAAGGCGAGCAGGAAGGTGGTTGCCGTCACCTTGGAGAAATCGGGCTTGAATAAAAACGTCAGGGCCGCGCCAAAATCACCATAGAGGGCCGCATATGCCACAAGCCCGAGAAGCAGCAAGAAAAGCGCCGGCATCATAAGGGTCGAGGCTTTTTCAAGCCCGGCGCGTACGCCTCGGCCGATCACAAAGACAACCACTGCGATATATAATGTGTACCAACATAGCATGCGCAAAGGCGAGCTGAGGAAATCACGGAACAAGTCCTCGGCTTCCTGTACCTTGATGCCTTGCAACTGACCGGTGACGCTTTTCAGGAAATAATCGAACGTCCAGCTGGCGATGACGCTGTAATAGGTCATCGCGAAAAAGGGAATGAGCAGGCTTAAAACCCCGATGACTTTCCAGAACGTGAAATTCTGTCCGCGCTCCACCAGCTTCTTCATGGTCCCAAGCGGGCTTTGCTTGCCAAGGCGCCCGAGCGCCAGCTCAATTCCGGCTGCAGGCAGACCAAGGAGAACAATAAAGCCGATGTATAACAGCACAAAGGCACCGCCACCGTTCTCCCCCGTTATATAAGGAAAACGCCATAGACTGCCGAGCCCGACAGCCGCCCCTACGGTGGCCAGTAGAAACATGGTTCTTGACGACCAGGTTTCATGAATTTTGTCTTGTGCCACCCTATTCCCCCCAATTTTATGTCCAGCCCGCTTATACGGTTGCCGGAACTATCCCACGCAGAACTACCCTGTCTTCATCATCAGGGTGCCATACTGACCATTCTTATAGACAAGGCAATTGGCCTCCTCGGCGATTATAATGTCAAGTATCTCGCCGATGACGATGCCATGGGTGCCTGCATCTATAATGTTATCGATACGACAATCGAACGAGACCGCGGCCTCTCTGATGATCGGCGCTCCTGTCTTGGCAATATCCCAATCGCAGCCTGCGAATTTGTTTTCGGAGGACCGGGCGAAAGCCGCGGCCAGTTCCGTTTGTTCGGCGGACAGAATATTTACGCACATGATGCGGCTTTGACGGACCATGTCGAATGTCTGTCCCGCGCGGTTGAGGCAGACAAGCAGTTTTGGCGGTTCTGCGGATAGGGATGCCACGGCCGTGACGGTCATCCCGGCCAGATTGTCCTCGAAACGACTGGTAACGACGGACACGCCCGAAGCCAGCTGACGCATCCCGCGCTTAAAGCAATCGATCGATACTGTCATCTTGGGACCTCCGAATGATCGGTAGAACATCAAGTATTCTCCGGAGGCACTCATTCACACAATCTTATTATCCTTATAATTTTATAAATAAATTTTATACCGCTCGAGGGCCGCAGCTTCGCGAGATTATAATTATAATTTATGGATGTATCAAAATAACGAAGTTGAAGCGATAGCGCTTCTGACTTCTGCTGACAGAAGCAAGCAACCCAAATCCGAGTATCATGATGCGAGCTTTAAAGGCGCGACCGAATATTCAGACCATGGCGCCCTATGTCCAGGGCCAAAGCGAAATCGGCGGAATCAAAAACCCCATCAAACTGTCTTCAAACGAAGCGCCGTTCGGGCCGAGCCCGAAAGCTCTGGCGGTGATTGATCAGGAAAAGCCGTATCTGCATCGGTATCCGGATGGTGACCAAAGCGAATTACGTAACGCCCTTGCCCGAAAATATGCTATCGAGCCGTCGCGGATTTTGTGCGGGAACGGATCGGAGGAACTTATCCTCCTGTTAATCCGGACCTTCATGGAACCCGGCGATGAACTCGTGATGAGTGAGTTTGGGTTTGTCATGTATGAAGTCCATGGCCAGGCGCAGGGGGCAAAAATCGTTCGTGCGCCTGAACGCAATTTCCGGACTGACATCGACGCCATTCTCCGCGCCGTGACGGAAAAAACAAAAATCGTTGCCATCGCCAACCCCAACAATCCAACCGGCACCTGCCTGTCGGGCAGCGAGATCGAGCGCCTGCATAGGGAGCTTCCGCCATCGGTGCTTTTGATGATCGACAGCGCCTATGCGGAATATGCGACGGATAAGGCCTATGAACCGGGGCTCGACATTGTGCGCAACGCTGAAAATGCTGTGATGCTGCGGACATTTTCGAAGATTTATGGTCTGGCAGGCTTGCGCATCGGCTGGGCCTATTGTCCGCAAGCCATCGCCGATATGGTGCAACGAATCCGCACGCCGTTCAACACCAACCGCCTGGCCCTGCGTGCGGCTGTGGCTGCCCTTGATGATGATGAGTTTGTGGCGAAATCACAGGCTCATAATCAAGCCGCTGTCGCCCGCATGATGACAGGGCTGCAAGAAATCGGACTTAACCCGATCCCAACCGAGACTAATTTCATCCTGGTCCAATTTTCGATAGACAGCCCAAAAACGGCGGAGCGTGCTGCCGCACATCTGCTGGCTGCGGGGATTATTCCCCGTCCCATGGGTGCGCCGGGATTGCGGCATTGCCTGCGCATCAGCATCGGTCAGGATCACGAAAACGAGGCCGCTCTCAAGGCTCTTGCTCAGTTCATGACCGCCTGACAAAGAGACCACTGAAAAATCATAATCCCGCAAACGTAAAATAAAAATGCCGGTTGCGGATCTCAGGGAAACTAATTGGGGAGTATCTTTACAATGAAACTCGTTCTGCATATGACCACTGCACTTGTGTCAGTGGGGCTTCTGTACACTACGGCAGCGATCGCGGCACCGGCGGATGGCCAGGCTATCTCTCTCGAAGAAATCGTTGTCACCGCACAACGGCGGGAACAATCCCTGCAGGATGTGCCGGTCAGCATTACGGCCTTTACCGAGGCAACCATCCGAGAACAGAATATCCGCACCGCCAGCGACTATCTGGCCTTGACGCCGAACGTCAGCTTTACCGAAGACGGAAAGACCGGAAATAGCGGCATCAATATCAGTATCCGCGGCATCAGCGACATCAAGACCGGAGAAAACTCCGTCACCAATTCCATCGGCATTTATCTTGATGAGTTCAGCGTTGTGTCGGTCGCTGGCGGCACCATCAATCCGCAGCTTCAGGATGTGGAGCGGATCGAAGTTCTGCGTGGTCCGCAGGGTACCTATTTTGGCCGCAACGCCGTGGGCGGCGCGCTCAACATCGTCACCAAGAAACCGACCGATCGCTATGAAGCTGAAGCCACCATCGGTGGCTATGCCTATGACGGCGCCGGAGATGGCGGGCTTGTGTCCGGCGTTCTCAATATTCCGGTGTCTAACACCCTGATGATGCGGTTTGTCGCCCAGGGCGAGACCAATTCAGGCATCGTGAGGAATGCCGATCCGCGCGGCGCCAAGAACAGCGGCTTCGACAGTTATGGCGGGCGCATGGCCATCCGCTGGCTGCCCGACACGGCAACAACCGTCGATTTTCTCGCCATGTATAACAAGCAGGACGAAGGACACGATCCCACCGTGCCGTCAGGCGTGCTTGATCTCGACACGCAAGATACGCTTGGCATTCATAAGGTGGTGGATGACGGAATCGGCTTCTGGCCCAACAATCAGAACCGGCTCAGCCACAATGTGAAGGAAAGCAATAAAAGCGACAGCGTACTGCTCAACCTCCGTGTTTCGCATAACTTTACCGACGAAATTGCCCTCAAATCGGTCACCGGTTTCATCAGGACCACGCAGGACCGGATCTTCGACCAGGATCAGACGAGCCTCGATATTTTGCAGCGGGACAATGCCTATAGCGGCAGCTCCTGGAGCCAGGAATTGCGGCTGGAGGTGACAAAATCCGCCTTTGATTTTGTCGTCGGCGGTCTTTATGCCCAAGACAATCAGAAGCAATATAATAATATCTTTATGAAATCCGAGCGTCAGATTGATGGCGTATATGTCCTGCCGCCAGTCATTCCCGGTGTCTTTCCATCAGGCACTGTGATTGATCTCAAGAACAAACGCTTCAAGACAAATAGTCTGGCCTTTTTCGTAGACAGCACATGGCATGCCACTGACCGATTGGACGTGACCGTGGGCGGACGTTACACCCATGACAAGATCGTGGCCGGACTTTTCGATTCGCAAGGGTTTGCCGGGCAACCCATGCAGGATATTTTTAGCGGGAAATCATTCAATGATTTCTCACCCCGTGCGGTTATGACCTTCAAACCTGATGAGGCCATGACCCTTTATGCCTCCGTCTCCAAAGGCTACAAGGCCGGTGGGGTGAGCGTCGGCTATAACAGCAACCTCGGCAATCAGCCGTTTGCTGAACCGTTCAAGGCTGAAAATCTGTGGAACTATGAAGCCGGTTTCAAAACCGATCTTTGGAACGGGCGGATGCGTTTGAACGGAGCTGCGTTCTATTCGAACTGGAAGAATATGCAGCTTGAATCCCTGTTCTTTATGACCCCTGGCGACATTTCTTCAAACGTGCAGCTGACCCGAAATGTGGACAAGGCCCGAGTCTATGGGTTCGAGGCCGAAGCCGTCGCCGCAGTGACCAGAAATCTGACCCTCAATGGCGCGGTCGGATATTTGAACTCGAAAATAAATTGCGACTGTGAGGCCACCATAACCGGCGGGCGTATTGTCGATCTCACAGGCCTTGCCATTCCGAAAGCGCCGGAATGGACGCTCAATCTTGGTGCTGAATATCGCCATGACGTTTCCTTTGGCGATATGTATGTGCGGCTCGATTGGCTTTATCACAGCAAACAATACTCGGACATTGAAGCTCTGACATGGGCGCAGACCGGACAGCCGGAATTCCCCTACAAGGTCCCATCCTATAACGTTGTCAATCTGCGTACCGGGATCAATTGGACCGATAGACTCAGTATCAATTTCTATGTCGAGAACCTGCTGAAAGAACAATATTACACCGGCACCCAGGAAAAATTTGGGGTGAGCGGCATCCGCCTGCGGCCGCATCCCCGCATCTTTGGCCTGAGTGTGACGGTCAAATCCTTCTGATATCCAGACTGAGCTCCGTCATCAAAAATGACGGAGCTTCTTTCTATCCGGCCTGATAAATGTTTGAATAAGACAATTCCATGACGACGCACGGGGATCCACATGACGGCACATATCCTTACACCGAAGCATATGCTGATTGGCGGCGGGGCACGGAGACATCTGGGCGCGCTTCTTGGCGATCTCGGTTTGTCGAAACCTTTGATTGTGACCGATCCCCTGATGGTGAAACTGGAAAAAGTCGCGGAACTTCGCGAGATCCTGAAGGCGGACGGCATGAGCGCCGACGTCTTCGCCGATACCGTCCCCGATCCGACCGATCTGGTGGTGGAAGCTGGCGTCGCCTGCCTGAACAAAGGTGATTACGACTGCCTGATCGCGCTTGGCGGCGGCAGCCCCATCGATACCGCGAAGGCTATCGCGCTCCTCCATCGGAGCGGCGGCCGAATCCGTGATTACAAAGTGCCGCATGTCGTGCGCGCGCAGGGTCTGCCGATCATTGCCATTCCAACCACGGCCGGCACCGGGTCCGAAGTCACCCGTTTCACCATCATCACCGACAGCGCCAGTGATGAAAAGATGCTGATTTCCGGTCCCGGCTGTTTACCCGTGGCGGCCATCGTTGATTATGAGCTGACATTTTCCGTGCCGTTTCGCACCACGGCGGACACCGGCATTGACAGCCTGACCCATGCGATCGAGGCTTATGTCAGCCGCAAGGCCAATCTCTATAGCGATATTTTCGCCAAATCGGCCATCACGCGCATTTCAAAATATCTGCGTCTTGCCTGCCATGAACCCAACAACCCGCAAGCCCGGGAACAGATGATGCTGGGGGCCCTTGAGGGCGGCATTGCTTTCTCCAACGCTTCGGTGGCGCTGGTGCATGGCATGAGCCGGCCGATCGGTGCGTTCTTTCATGTGCCTCATGGTCTTTCGAATGCCATGCTGCTGCCTCAGGTCACGGCTTTCAGTGCCGAGGCGGCGCTTGATCGCTATGCCGATTGCGCGCGCTTTGCCGGGGTCGCCGATGACAACAGCGATGACCGGGCGGCGGTTGAGCAGTTGATTACGTCGCTGAAGGAATTGAACCAGGACCTCAAGGTGCCGAGCCCGCGCGAGTTTGGCATCGATGCGGAGCGTTATAAGTCACTGCTGCCGACCATGGCGGACCAGGCAATCGCCAGCGGGTCGCCCGGCAACAATCCCCGCATTGCGCAAAAGCACGAAATCGTCAGCATTTATGAACAGATTTTTGGCTGAGGCGGCGCTTAAATCAGCCCCTTTTCCGCACAGACGGCGCGGAATTCACGAATGACAAGGCGGCAGGCCGGTGACAGGAAACTGTGCCGTCGTGTGGTGATGCCGATGGGGCGGCTATAAATCCCCTTCGGGTTGCCGACCGCGACCAGAAGACCGTTTTCTTCTTCCATCTGAATCAGGGTTTTCGGCATGAAGGTGACAAAGTCACTGCGGAGAACCATCTTTTTCATGAACCCCGGCGAGTTCGTCTGGATGATCGTATCCGGCCGCTGATCGGCGACGGTTGCGAGAATTTCCTGATCCTTGGGCTCAAGCCGGGTGTCGGCGATGATCCAGGGATAACGGGTGATCTCGGCCCAATCGACCTTTGTTTCCGTCGTCAGCGGATGACCGCTGCGGACGATGGCGTAGGTTGGGTTCTCATAGAGGATGTCCTGCTCCAGGTCCGGGCTTGGCGCAGTCTGGGGGACGGAACAGATGCACATGTCGAGATCCCCCTTCTTCACCGCGTTGAATAGTACCTCCTCAGGTCCTTCGGTGATCGAGAAGCTCAGTTCCGGGCGGCTGGCCGTCAGACGCAATATGGTGTCGAGCATGACACCCTCAAGAACGCTTGGCCCGGCGCCGATCAGAAGCCTGCCCTTTCGCGCCCCGCGCAGCAGATCGATTTCATCCACCGCCATGCGCAGCTCCGCATTCACCACCTTGGCGCGTTCATATAGCACCTGGCCGTAAATGGTCGGCTTGACGCCCTGGGACGTGCGTTCCAACAGCTTAACATCGAGCTGTTTTTCAAGCTGACTCACGCTGTTGCTGAGCGCAGGCTGGCTGAGATGAATTTTCTCAGCAGCCCGGCTGTAGCTGCCATGTTCGACAACTGCAATGAAATGGCGAATGGCGCGCGGTGCGAGGCTCATGATCTTTATAAATTTTTTCTATGACACTATCGATTAATGAAAATTGAATGAATGACGGGATCAAGTCAATCTGAAACTACGAATGGGCAAAAGACGCAACCAGCAACAGGGGGTACAGCTATGTCGGTGATCGATATCAACAGCATTGAACCAAAAAAAATCCCGGGCATCGTTCATAGAACGTTGGTCGGAGCCTGGACCGATTTCCATGATCTGTCCATCTGGATGCAATTCATCGATCCCGGCCAAGAGACGCCCGCCCATCGCCATGATTGCGAAGAGGCTGTGGTTGTGCTCGCCGGGTCCGGCACCTGCATCGTCGAAGGCACCGAATACAGCTTCGGCCCCAATTCGGTTCTGCTGTTCAAGCCGAACGAGATCCACAAGATCATCAATTCCGGCTCCGAGCAGATGCATGTGGTCGGCTCGCTCACCGCGGCCCCGGTCAAGGTCGAAACCGATCAGGGCGCCCCGCTGCCGCTGCCTTGGGACGAATATTGATCATCACTATCTTCTTCCGCCTCACTTCTCGAAAGAGCCAAAGATCATGACCAAGGCAACATCCACATATACGCCGATGATGGCTGACGCCGATCTGCCGGTAACGCGTGACCTGCTGGTAGAGCGTGCACGCGCCATGTTCCCGACACTGCGGAACCGGGCGGTGGAAACGGAAAAGCGACGCAGCATCACTCCCGCCGCAATGCAGGAATTTGCCGACGCCGGTTTTTTCAAGATCATGCAGCCGAAGGCCTTTGGCGGGTATGAGATGGGGGTCGACGTTCTCGTCGATGTCGTGATCGAAATTGCCAAAGGCTGCGGGTCAAGTGCCTGGATCGTCGATCTGATGACCCTGCATAACTGGCTTATGGGCTTGTACGGGCCGGAATTGCAGGAGGAAATCTTCGTCAATTCCGGGTATGGCGTCATGCCGAGCGCCATGTCCCCCGGCACGGCGGTGCCAACCGACGGCGGATATTTCGTGTCCGGCAACTGGCCTTATGTGAGTGGCATCGATCACGGCAAATGGGCCGCCTTGAATGCCCGGGTCGAAAATGGGGCAGATGGGCCACCCGACATGCGGTTCTTCGTCCTGGCCGCCGAGGATTATGGCATTGAGGACAATTGGCATGTTCTTGGGCTCCGCGGCACCGGCAGTAAGATCGTCGTTGCCGATCGCGCCTTTGTTCCGAACCATCGCGTCATGTCCTTGACCGATGCCGAAAAACATGGCGCCCCGGGTGCCGCCGTCAGCGACTCGCCCATGTTCTCGGGTAAGATCACGCGCGTGCCGGTGTTCTGCCTCGGCGTGGTCGCCATCGGCGTCGGCCTGGCTGAAGGGGTGATCTCGGATTTCCTCGACCGGGTCAAGTCGCGGGTTAATTTCGTACGCGGCGGCCCCCAGCAGACACAGTGGGCGGCGACGCAGATCAAACTTGCCACCGCCAAAGCGCGGCTTGAGGCGGCAAAACAGCTGCTTGTAACTTCGGCGCGCGATCTGATGCAGAAGATCGAATCCGGTGAAACGCTCAGCATCGAATATCGCGCCTCCTGCCGCATGCATGCTGTGGAGGTGTTGAAAATCTGTACCGAACTGACCGACAGTCTGATGTATGATGCGGGAACTGGGGCGATCTTTGACGGTGAACCGTTGCAACGTGCCTTCCGCGATATGCATGCGCTCCATAGCCATTATTTCCTCCATTACGATCAGGCGGCGGAACTTTATGGGCGCGTTCTCTTTGGTCTTGAGCCGAATTCACCGCTTGTCTGACCTGTTCCCGGAGGCGTCGATATGTACCGGCCCAACACATTGAAGACCCGGCTTTTGAAAGGCGAAAAAGCAATCGCGTCATGGTTGCTTCTCAATTCCCCGGATATTGCCGAAGTTCTGGCCCATGCCGGGTTTGATGCCCTCGTCATGGATCATGAACATAGCACGCAGACCTATGACAGCGCCGTCGCCGCCATGCGCGCGGCGGCGGCGTCATCGGTCACCATGCTGCTGCGGGTGCCGGACAATGATCATATCTATCTCAAGCGTGCCCTGGACGCCGGCGCTGAGGGCATCATGGTGCCGATGGTCGATAGCGCTGAGGAGGCGGAGGCCTTTGTGGCAGCCTGTCACTATCCACCCGATGGCTTTCGTGGCGTGTCCTTTCCCACGATCCGCGCCTCGGGCTATGGCTATCAGGCCGGGGAATATCTCAAAAGCTACAAAGACAATCTCCTGCTGATCGCACAGGTGGAAACCGCCGAGGCCATCAATAATATTTCGAAAATTGCCGCCGTTGATGGACTGGATATGGTTTTTATCGGCATTGGCGACTTGTCGGCAAGTATCGGCAAGCTTGGGCAGTTCGAGGACAAGAAACTTCTCTCGATGATGCAGAAGGCCGAACGGGCCATTCTTAAAAAGAAAAAACTGCTCGGCGGCATCGCCTTTCATGAGGAGATGGCGAGCGCCATGTTCAAACGCGGCTATCATTTTGTCGTTGTGACAAGCGACCTCAGCCTGCTGCGCGACAACGCCCAACGTATGGCGGGAGCGCTGCGCAAAAAGATCTGATAAGGACATCCGCTGATGACTGTGCATCAAGGTATCGAAAAGATCCGCGCCTATCTCACGGCGGCGCTCGCCAATCGGCAATCCTTTACGCTGGAAGACCGTCGGAACGCCGTCGATGGCCTGTCCACTCTCGCGCCCCTGCCAGGGGGCACCACTGCCGCAATGGTTCGACTTGGCCATGTCATGGCGGAAAAGGTCACGGCTACGGCCAGCGATCCGAGCGGTGCCCTGCTTTATCTTCATGGTGGCGCGTTCGTCGCCGGATCGGCCCGATCTCATCGCCAGATAACCACGATGCTGGCGCTTGAAACCAACCTGCCGGTTTATGCCCTGGAATATCGCCTTGCACCGGAGCATCCCTTTCCCGCAGCCCTTGACGATTGCCTTGCCGCTTATCAAGCCCTTCTGGAAACTGTAGGCGACGCGCGACGCATTTTTCTTGTGGGCGATTCCGCCGGTGGAAATCTGCTGTTGAGTGCGCTCTGCCAGCTCCGCAATGACGGCATGACCTTGCCGGGCGCGGCCGTTGCCATCAGTCCCTCCACCGATCTCAGCTGCAGTAGTGACAGCTATGAAACCAGGAAGGATCAGGATTTCTTTCTGTCCCGCGCGGGCCTTGAAAAAGATTTCGCTACGTATCTCGGGTCTGCGTCCCCCATGGATCCGGCGGCGTCGCCCCTATATCAGGATCTCCATGGCTTGCCGCCTCTTTTGCTTCAGGTCGGTAGTGACGAAATTCTCCTGGACGACAGTCGCCGCTTTGCTGACAAACTTCGTGCAAGCGGCGGGGAAGTCGAACTTGAGATATGGCCGGATATGATCCATGTCTGGCATTTTTTCCCGCACTGGCTTCCCGAAGCCCGGAGCGCTGTTCAGGCAATCGCCAAATTTATAAGCCGTCATTCAGCGGCCTGACGCTCCCTCCTTCTCCCCTACTTTGTGTAGAATCCTGATTTGTTCAATTCGGGAGGAAAGTGCTTTTTTACACATTCCAAACGATGGATTTTTGCGATGATGGATATACAAACCATCCGCCTTATGTTACGCGTCATATAAATAGCTGATCTCCATTTCGTGATGAGGGCCCCATGGGGGAGTTTGACAAATCGCCGGAGTCTGCAATCAGCCTTTGGCATCAGATGCTGCAATGCTACAAATCCATCGAGCGCAATATCGGTGGCCGGATGCATGACAATTATCAGCAAAGCCTGTCGCGCTTCGACGTGCTGACCAAATTGCACGACCATGACGAAGACTGGATTTCTGTCGGCGACCTGACCAAGCGGCTGTTGGATACCGGGGGGAGCATTTCCGCCCTGCTTACCCGCATGGAAAAAGAAGAACTGCTTGCCCGCCGGTTGAACCCGGCCGACCGGCGCAGCTTCCAGATCGGCCTGACTGGCAAGGGCCGGGCGCTTTACCAGGACATTTCATCGGATTATTCTGGCTGGGTGGCTGCAGCGCTTGAGGATGTCTCCTCGGAAGAGCGTGATCTTCTCTATAATTTGCTTGGCCGGCTGAAACGGGCACAAACAGACCGCTGACGGAATGCGGCCAGTAAGGGGGGACCATCGGCATGGATCAGTTTGTCACCATACTGCTGTTACCGCTCGCCCTGGCCATTTTGATGTTCGGCCTCGGGCTGTCACTCAGCATTATCGACTTCCGCCGCCTGATCCTGTTTCCGGGCCCGCTGTTGCTCGGTCTCGCCGGACATATTCTGTGCCTGCCGCTGATTGCGTTCCTGATCGCCATCGTCATGAAGCTGCCACCGCCGATTGCCGTCAGCCTGATTGTCATCGCCGCCTGTCCCTGCGGGATCACCTCCAATGTACTGACCTTCATCGGCCGGGCCGATGTGGCGTTGTCCATCACCATGACAGCGGTCTCAAGCCTGATCAGCGTTTTCACCACGCCGCTGTTTGTGATGCTGGCGCTCAAGACCTTTTATGGCGACATGGCGATGCCGAACCTGCATCTCGGGTCGGCGATGGAAAAGCTGTTTTTATATACGGCGCTGCCAATCCTGAGCGGCATTGCCGTGCGGATTTTCTATCCGGTGCTGACACGGCAGCTTTTGTTATGGCTGCGTCCGGTTGGCTTCGGCATTCTGTTGACGACGATCGCATATAGCGTCTTGATGAATTGGTCCCTGGTGCTTGAGAACATCATCGTCATGGGACCGCTGGCCCTTTTGCTGAACCTGATTGCGATCAGCTTTGGTCTGTGGCTTGGGCGTCAGTTTTATCTCGACTCCCGCCAGAAGCTGACCCTCACCCTTGGGCTTGGGGTACAGAATGCGACCATGGCGACCTTTATTGCCGTGACGGTTCTGGACCGCATCGATTACGCGGCGGCACCGACCATTTACGGAGCCATCATGGTCCTGAATGGTCTGGTGCTCATCCGCTTTGTTCGGCTGCGTTATTCCTGAGGCAGTTTGCGCCATCTGGATTTCAGAATGCGCACCATCAATCCCGCGTTCACGATCATGATGCAGCCATAGATGGTTGGCGTAATTGCCAGCTCCCAGCTGTTCAGGATCGATAGCGCGAGGAAGGTGGCCATGGTCGCATTCTGGACGCCGACTTCGATGCCGATGGTCATGCTGTCGGCACGTCCGAGGCCGAAAAGACGGGCAATCAACAGGCCCGACGCCATGGCCGAGACATTGAGGACCCAGGCCGCAGGCCCCGCATGGATCAGGTTCTTGAGAACAAGATCAGCACTTACCAGCAAGGAAAACAGGATCACCGCGACCAGAATCACAAGCGAGGTCGGGCGCAACCAGTTCACGAGACGGTCAGCCCAAGCAGCCTGAAGTCTGCGCACAATCATACCGCAGGCGATCGGCAGAACCGTCATCATGACAAGTTGTTTGATCGTCTTTGGCACTGAGATCACCGGCGCATTGGCGGCCATGCCGAAATAATGATCAAGCGCCCAGCCGATCAGAATTGGTGTCGTAATAACGGTGATAATGCTTGTGAGCGTGGTGAGGATCACCGCCAGCGCCACATTGCCCCGTGCGGCAAAGGTCACTGCGTTCGACGTCACGCCGGCCGGGCAGACCGAAAGAATGAAAAGCCCGGTGGCCATCTCAGGTGGCAAACGAAACAGCCAGGCGATGGCGAGCCCGAGGAGCGGCAGGCACAGAAAATGCCCCGTCAATCCGGCGAGCACCGGGCGCGGGTGCTCGGCCAGTTTCATGAAATCCCTGAGCGCAAGTGTCAGCCCGAGACTGAACATGATGGCCATCAAACCCGCTGGGACAAGCACGGTATTGACAAAGGCTATGGTGGATTCCGGCACGCGGTGTGATCCTTGGCAAGCGAGGGGAAAGTGGGGGCTCAGACGCCCCAGACGTCCGTCATCAGGCGCAAGAAATTCCGGCCCAGGATTTTTTCAATCCGCGCTGACTTGTGCCCGCGTGCGGCCAAAAGATCGGCCAGTTTCTGATACTGATCGACACCGCGCAAATCGACAATAAAGGGAAACGTTCCGGATTCGCCTTTGGCACCGATACCGGCTTTGATCCGGGCTTCGATTTCTTTGTCGATGGACTTGCGGAACAGCGGAAGATCGTCAATCTGCGTGACCGATCCATCTGTGCCAATGCCCACATGATCTTCGCCGCAGACATTGATCGCATGTTCAATATGCAGGACCACATCGCTTGCGGTCGGCTGTGCGCCGACTTTCAGGAACGGCATGAAATAAATCCCGGCAACGCCGCCTTTGTCCGCGAGCAATTTAAGCTCGGCATCTGTCTTGTTGCGCGGCAGATCGGCAAGCGCCCGGCAACCGGTATGGGTGATGGCGATCGGACCGTTTGAAGCTTTGATGGCGTCGAGACAGGTCTGCTCACCGCTGTGGCTGAGATCCACCAGAATTTTATTGGTGTTCAGGCGCGCCACGACTTCGCGTCCGAATGGGCTCAGGCCCTTGTTCTCCGGAGCCATCGAGCCATCCCCCACCAGATTATGCGGGTTATAGGTGAGCTGAATAACTTTCACGCCAAGATTACCGAAGATATCAACGCGCTCGGCCTTGTCACCCAGGGACGTTGTATTCTGGAAGCCGTAAATGACGCCGATCTTGCCGTCACGCTTGGCCGCCAGAATATCGGCGCCGGAGCGGACTTTGACAAGATCACGGGCATTCTCGCGGATGATTGCGTCCCAAGCCCCGATTTCCTTGACCGTATGTTCAAACGGCTCCATATCGCCGGCCACATGACCGAGGGTGATGTTGATCGCCGTGAGCCCGGATTGATGGGCATCTTTCAGCGCCCGGCTGTCGATGTCGCGGCGGGTTTCGTCCGGCACCGGCTTGTTGACGTTGGGGCCGTCTCCCGGGTTCTCCAGCTGCAACTTGATATTGGGATTGCTGATGCCACCGAGCGCATTGATGACGATGATTTTGTTTAAACCTGGCCACTGCCCTTTGGCCAGCGCCGGAGAGGCCGCAAGCGATGCCGCAGCTGCCGACGCCACCGGCAGGATCGCAGCCGTGGCAGCCGACAGGGTGAGAAACGACCGGCGGTCCAGCCGCGCATTTTCGAGAGTGGGAGCGTTCGTCTTCGTCATGACGCGGTCCTTTTACAATCGCTGAAAGCTTTTACTATCGTTGCGAGCGGCGGAAAATACAGATGATGATCCGGGCGAAGTGTCAACACATTCGCCCGGATACCGACAGTCGCTTAGAAGCGACGGCTTACTTGAATGCCAACTTCACGCGGCTGGGTCGTTTGCACGAGATCCGGAATGCCTGGACGTGTCTGCACCGACCAATTGACCGGGGCGCGTTCGTTGAACAGATTCTTTGCAAAGATCGAGGCACTCCACATATCTTCCTCAATGCCGAAGCGCACATTGGCCAGGAAGAAGTCGCCCCATTCGCGATACAGCGGGCTAAAGGTATTGAACTGTGTTTTCGCCTTACCTGTATAGGTTACGTCAGCACGTGCAAAACCTTTAAAGCTCGCAATCGGGAAGCGTTGTTCAACTGACACGCTACCCTGAACCGGGAAGCTGCCTGGGATCGGATCACCCTTCAAACCAGCTTTCGGGCCTTCGACGCGCGTGCTCGGGTTATCTTCACTCAACTCCTGCTTGGAATAACGGAAGCTGAAACTGACGGAAAGCCCCTCGACAGCTGCCGGTCGCGCTACGCCTTCAATCTCGATACCGTAAAGTTTCGCGGTTCCTGCATTGGTCGTATAGGTGAAGGCACCTGTATCGTCATATGCAGCGACCTGAATACCATCCCACTTCATCAGGTAAAAAGCGCTGTTCAACGTCAACTGACGGTCAAACAGCTCTGACTTGATCCCGAGTTCGTAGTTCTTGACGAAATCCGGTTCGTAAGACGGGGGGATGTTGCCAACAAGGGCCGGTGAATTTTCGCCGCCTTCGCGGAAGCCTTGCGAAAAGGTCGCATAGGCAAGGACGCCATCGGTCAGGCGATAGGAAGCCTGGAACTTATAAACGGCATCGTTCGCCTTGGATTTCAGCACCGGCCCATAACCGAGCGGACGGCCAAAGATATCCGCCACCATGTTGCTTTGCGCGTCACGCTTCAGTTCAAAGACCCGTACCCCGCCCAGCAGGCTGAACCGATCCGTCACGTCATAGGTCAACTCACCGAAGATAGCTTTGTTGGTGAAGCTGGTTTCAAGAAAGCTGTCGAAGGCTGCGGCCCGTCCCGGAATAAGGCCCCCGGTCGCATCATCGGTGAAGCCGAGGAAGCTTTCGGAATTCCGTTTACGATCCTGATAGAAGCCTCCGAAAATGACCTGCACAGGCCCCGAGAAGGCCGAGGCGAAACGCAATTCGGCGCTGTAGTTTTCCGTATCGGCGGGCTGATTGATGCGGTTTGACTGGCCAGGTGTGAACTGTGACTGGTCAAAGCTGAAAAATGTGTGGCGTTTGAACAGCGATCCCGTGGCGGTGACGGTCCCAAATCCAAGATCATGCTCAAGCGTCAGATTATACATCTGAACTTCGTCTTTGAACGGCTCGAGCACGAAACCGGGCTTCTCGTCCTTATTGACGAGGGATCGCGGATTGTCATCCACTTCCAGGCTTTGATAATAAGCCGAGGCTGACAGGGTTGTATTATCGCCAATATTCAACTTGGCGATAAGGCGCCCACCGTATGTTTCTTCCTTATCAGATCCATTAATTCCAAGAGCAGGACGATCGAGGAAGCCGGCGCTTTTGCGATAATATCCAACAGCGCGCACAGCCAGAATGTCCTTAACGACAGGCGCATTGACCATGCCATTGATCGAGTAGCGTTCTCCGCCGCTCCGCGCCCGTGTGCCGATGCTGCCATCAATCGAGGCTTCAAATTCATCCGCCTTGGGCTTGTTCATGATATAGCGGATGGTTCCGGCCTGAGACCCCGCACCATAAAGCGTGCCCTGGGGACCGCGCAGAACTTCGATGCGCTCCACATCGTAAAGACGCACATCGGTTTGCTGCACGTTGGTGCCGCCGATGCCCGCAGCCGGGATTTCATCAAAATAGATGCTGACCTGTTCTGTACCGGCTGATGCGGCAAGGCCACGAATGACAATCTGTTTGTTGCCTGGACCGTTGTCGATCGTTGACAGGCCCGGAACGATGCGGGTGAAGTCGCTGAGATCGCTGATCCCGGCGCGTTCGAGCGTCATGCCCGACACGGCGGAAATATTATAAGGAATCTCCTGAACGCTCATTTCACCGCGCTTTGATGCGGTGACGAAAATTTCTTCGAACTGAGCATTGGCGGCGACGGTTTGCGCAGCTACCGGTGACGACGCAATCGCGCCGAGACCAACGAACAACGCCAGCGTCGATGTGGAATGTTTCATACTGTCCTCCCTGAATTGTTTGGATTGTTTTTTGATTGAATCCCGACCTTAAAAACTGTCGGGCAGTTCATCTTTGGTGATCGGCTTGTAATCGGCGCGCGGATAGGCGGTGCCGCGTTTGACGGTCAGAACGACCGAGCGCAGATTGCTGATGTTCTTCGCCGGATCTTTGCTCACGAATACAAGATCCGCCTGTTTACCGGGTTCGATCGTGCCAAGCAGCTTGTCAAGGCCAAGAGCCTTCGCGCCACCCTGCGTCGAAGCCCGAATAACTTCCACCGGCGTCAGGCCAACCTTTTCGGCCATGATCACCAGTTCTTCATGCAGAGCTGGATAAAGATCCTCGACCGGCGTGCGGCCATCGGTTCCGGTTGAAATAGCGACTCCGGCATCATAGGCCGCGCGAGTAAGGCCAGCGGCAAAATTCACCGGACAGGGATAAGGGAAATTCGGATTGGGATCTTTTTTCAGCTGTTTTTCGCGAACATCGTAAAGCCGCAGGGTGGCATCCAGCACAATACCCTTCTGCGCCATATCCCGGAACAGGTCCTTGAACACCGGCGCATCCGGCTTGAGATTGGCGTAATCGGGTTGCAAGCGGTCATGGTAATGCGTTGGCTTCGCAGCCGACGCTTCATAGGCAAGCAGGCAGACATGTGAGATCACATCCACGCCTGCATCCACGTCATCGCGCGGCGTGGCCGGGAAAACCATACCATGGGCCCAGACCTTGAAACCCTGACGATGAGCTTCAGCCGTAATCGCCTTAACAAGATCGCCTTCGAGATTGGCGTATATCTTGATCGCAGTCGCATTGGTGCCACGCGACATGGCAACCGCAAGAGGCATATCCGTGTCATGGGTTATGGCCTGCATCCAAGGCACTTGACCCGGGATCGCACCACGGGCCGAAGAGATGGTCCGGGGGTCATGAAAGAAACTTGGGGCTGCCATCAAGGCGACGTAATAAAGATCCGGCGCCGGGATCTCCTTCATCAAGGAGGCCCGCTGGAGCTCCGCAAGCGCCCTCACATCGCCGGCCATGTCGCGGACACTTGTGATCCCGCTATAGAGATAGCGACGCATCATGGCTTCGGCAGCACGGCGATCAGGGTCGGTCGCCATATGCACATGGCTGTCAATCAGCCCCGGCACAGCATAGAGACCCTCGCTGTCAATGATCTCGGCATTGCCGCCATAATCGCTCACTTTGAGCGCAGCAACGGGCAGCACCGCCGCGATTTTCTCGCCCGTGATCACCACGGCCATATTGGGGCGCGGCTTTGCGCCCGTGCCATCAATCAGAGTGAGGTTTTTATAAATGACGGTCTTTTCAGACTTGGCGACTGCGGCTGTCACTCCATCCGCATCAGCCCAGGATTGCCCGTGAGCCAGCGCAGCCGGAGCCAGCAGCAAGGCGGTGGTGACCAATAACGTCCGCAAAACAGACTGTGTCATAATTCCCCTCCCCGAATGAAACGGCGCACTATGGCCAATATTTGATTTATTATTATGCATAATCTTCTGCCACATCATTATATTACATGTCAAATAAAATTCTACCGGACAGCCCGACAAAGAATCTGTATTTAGTGCACTGATATATAAAGATTAAATGATAACAGAGCAGCACTCATATGCGGGACGATCTGCCAAAGCGCCAAAAGTCTTCCATATTTGCGCGAGAACCGAGAACCGTTAACTTTAACAGCAATTCAACTTTTATCTGCAAAGAGGGCATTTCCTGCAAGTCACGCCGCAATCGAAACCGCAGCGATCACCGCCGCAATGCCCTCGCAATCAGCCTTCGCAGAGACACTGCCACCCATGCCCGGATGGCCCAGAGACGGTGGCTGTATTGCCCTTCGTTCCGGACCTTTGGGATAGGCTAGATTATGGCGCCATTAGTATATTTCAGTTGAAGCAGCGTTTCGCTATCCCTAATAAATATTAGACCTCATGCAGGAAATTCCTTTGCGAGAAAATCACAAAAAGGAAATTTCTTAAGTATCGAGTACGGGGAAATTTAGGGTTTAGAGAATTTACAAGTAAATATGAATAGATTTTGATTCCGGGTTTGAGATTTTTCTTTAAATCTCATTTTCAAAAAATAATAGGGGGAAATAATACATGAAATTTTCATGTAAATGGGTGTTTTTATCTGCGACTGCCCTTTCGGGGATATCGGCTCTTCCTGCTGTCGCTCAACAGTCTGCCTCTCCCGAGGCGCTTGAGATTATCACCGTAACGGCCCAGCGGCGTGAACAGCTTCTGAAAGACGTTCCGATCAGCATTTCCGCCTTTTCGGCTGAAACGATTGCCAAGGCGAACATCACTGAGGCAAAAAATTATCTCGCCCTTTCGCCAAATGTGAGCTTCACCGAAGATGGCGGGATCGGCAATCGATCAATCAACATTGCCATCCGTGGCGTCAGCGATGTCAGCCGAGGTCTTGGAACCTCCCAGATCGGTTATTACGTCGATGAACTGAGCGTCGGCGTGACCGCCAAAGGCACCTACAATCCTCAGCTTCTGGACGTTGAGCGGATCGAAGTTCTTCGTGGGCCTCAAGGCACCTATTTTGGCCGGGGCGCCGCAGGTGGTGCTCTGAACATCACGACCAAGCGGCCTACGGATGATTTTTACGCCGAAGCCGGGGCCGAAGCGTCGCGCTTCGACACCTATAAGGGCTATGGCATTGTCAACGTTCCGCTGACGCAAGGGCTCTCATTCCGCGGGGTTGGGTCCTATGAAACGAGCAACGGCCTTGTCCGCAACGTCAACCCGAAGGGCACGCCCAACAGCGGCTATGATTATGTCTATCTGCGCGGTGCGCTGCGTGCGGTTCTAAGCGATCGTCTGACGGCGGACCTCTCGGTCGCCTATACGGACGAAGATGAGGGCATGGATGCCACGGTGGCGTCAGGCGTCCTCGATCTGGACACCCGCGGCACCTTCGGTTCCGGCTTCAAGGCGATTAACGAACAACTGGGCTTCTATCCGGAAAACAAACGCTTCGTTAACCACAACTCGCCCGAATTTAACCGCAACAGTTCCATCCTCATCAACAATCGCCTGAACTGGGAAGGCGATGGCTTCTCGATCCGCTCGATCACTGGTTACCTCGGCAGCAAGAATGCGCGCCAGTTCGACCAGGACAATATCTCGGTCGATGCGTTAACGCGTAATAACAACAATAAAGGCGACTCCTTCAGCCAGGAATTGCGGATTCAGTCTGAAGGCAAGGGTGCTTTCGAATGGGTGATCGGTGGCCTTTATGCGCATGATAAGATCAGCCAATTCAGCTCGATCAAGGTCGGCAGCCTGACAACTTATACTGATCCGGTGACGGGCAAGGTGACCGCTTTGCTGCCCCCGGCATGGGGGCCTGGCTTCCTCGTCAACCAAGGTGATGGGGTCTACAAGGCCGAGAGTCTGGCCGGGTTCGCTGACCTGACATGGCACGTCATGCCGCGCCTTACGCTTACCGCCGGCGCGCGCTTCTCGCATGACACAATCCACATGAGTGCCTTCAACACTATCGCGAGTAACAAGCCGTTGGCCAGCTCGGCGGGCAGCGCCAGCTTCAACGATTTCTCGCCCCGCTTCGTGGCCCGCTACGATGTAACCGACGAAGCGAACATCTATGCGAGTGTCTCATCGGGCTACAGACCGGGGGGCGTCGATATCAATACGGCCGTCATATCCCCATTCAGCCCCGAGAAGCTCTGGAGTTACGAGGCTGGCTTTAAAGGCTCGGCACTTAATAACGCCGTCCAATACAGCGCGTCGTTCTTCTATCTGAAATGGAGCGATCTGCAGGTCAAGTCGAGATATTATCGTGATCCGAACGATATCTCCTCCAACGTCACTCTGACCTTGAACGCGGCTGAGGCGACCAACAAGGGCTTTGAATTCGAAGTCCAGACACGCCTTTCGGAATCGCTGCGGGCTTCGGCTGGCTTCGGTTTCCTGGACAGCAAGTTCGACAGCTTTCCTGACGCGGTATTGCCCGGGAAACGTAACGTGGACATGTCCGGTCGCCGGGTCCCGAAGACACCACGCTACACGTTCAGCGCCGCGCTCGATTATGACCACAACATCTCAGGCAACTGGGACTTCTTCAGTCGCGCTGAATTGAACTATCGTTCGTCGGCTCCGGGCGATCTTGAGGGTGCTGCAGCGGTCGCGCTGGGCCTTCCCAACTTCCCCTATATCCCCAAAGCCTATACCGTTGTGAACCTGCGCGCCGGGATCAATAACAACCGGTATGAACTGGGTGCCTATGTGGAAAATCTGTTCAAGGAAGATTACTACACGGGGACTGCGGATGGTTTCGGTCTCGCTGGTATCCGCCTGCGCCCGCATCCCCGCATCTGGGGCGTGACAGCAAAGTTCAAGTTCGGAAACTGAGATCTGGCCACAAGGCTGTAGATTGATGCTAACTAGATCAGTCACCCGTCGTCTTTGAGACGGCGGGTGACTTTTTCATGATACAGGCAGAGCAGCACACATCCCTTAAATAAAACCGAGTGCGATAAAAAGAGGACGAACAGATGAAACGCAGGGTCATGACATGGATGATGGCGGGTCTTGCGCTGCTGTCCATAACCGGTGCGGCTCATGCCGATGCCAAACCAAAGCTCGTCATTCTCATCTCGATCGATCAGTTCAGCGCGGATCTGTTCAACGCCTATCGCGGGCAGTATCGCGCCGGATTGAAAGAGCTTTCATCCGGCATTGTCTATCCCAGCGCCTATCACGAGCATGGCGTTACCGAAACATGCGCCGGCCATGCGGTGATTGCCACCGGCAACCACCCCAACCGCACGGGAATCATCGCCAACGAATGGTTCGATGGAACACTGGGTAAGGATCGATATTGCACCGATGACGCCGTCCATGTGGCTGCGACCGCAAAGCGCGTGCTTGGTGTCGGGCCGGGGCTTCTCGAAGTCTCGACAATCGGCGACTGGCTGAAGTCCGCGTCACCGGCCAGCCGTGTGTTTTCCGTCGCCGGCAAGGATCGGTCGGCGATCATGATGGGCGGACACAAACCCGATGGCGCCTTCTGGTTTGATGGCAAGCAGGGCTTCGACACATGGGGCGTGACTGTCGACGACGCCCGGACCCGGCTTACGCCGCTTGCGCCCTTCAATGCAAAGCTCGCCTCCCGTATCGCGCAGCACGCGCCGATCTGGACCTATTTCGACAAGACCTGCAAAACGCGTGAGGCGCAGATCCCGCTCGCTGGGGGCAAGACGTTCAATTCGCACCTGCCGCCGGATTTGCCACCGCCGCTTCCGGGACAGGCGGCGACGACAAACCCCATATTGCCGCCCTGGTTCTATGACACTGTCACGCTCGAAGCGGCCGTGAGCCTCATTGCCTCCGAGAAACTCGGGCATGGTCAGGCGACCGATATTCTCGCCATCGGCCTGTCGGGCACGGATATGGTCGGCCACGTCTATGGTTCGCAAGGGCCTGAGATGTGCGATCAGATCGCGCGCCTGGATGACGAGCTGGGACGTTTCCTGAAGCACATAAAGGCGCTGGGAGTTCCCGTCCTGATCGCGGTCACGGCGGATCACGGCGGATCCGATATCCCCGAACGGCTCAACATGCGCGGCTATCCCCGCGCAGAACGCATTGAACCCCTTGCCCTGTTGGCGCAGCTCAACGCCGGGGTTCGCGCAGGCGTCGGCATCGATTGGGACCCGTTGCGGTCGGCGCTTTTCGACCCTACGCGGCTGACAATTGTCGATCGCGACGGGAAGGTCCTCGGAGATGCAGCATTACGCCACAGGATCGCGGATGAAACCGCGGCCCGGGCACGCACGCTGCCGGGCGTCGCAGGCGCCTGGACGGCGGATGTGCTTCAGGCTCATCCTGTCGATCCGCGTCTTCTGCCTGATCAGTTGTCGTTGGGCGATCGCATGGCGCTCTCGTTCTATCCGGCGCGGACTGCTGACGTCTCACTCCTGTTCGATCCTATGGTGACGGCTGCCCCGCTTTTCCCGGGACGGTTGCTGATGGGGCATTCCGGTGCGAGCGATCTCAATCGGCGTGTCCCCATGCTTTTCTGGTGGCCGGGCGTGGCATCGCAGGAGCGTGCAGTTCCTGTGGCCGTGACGGATCTCGCCCCAACGCTTGCAGCTTATATCGGGGTGCAGCCGGACGGGACCATCGATGGACGCTGCCTGAACATTGGCGAAACCGAAGACATCTGCGCGCGCAAATAACAGACACCTATGAACCGAGAAGGAGCTTGAACAATGATGAAGATCAATCAAGTCGCTGCGGTCCTTGTCTCGACCGTTTTTATGATCTCCACCGCAGCCCACGCCCAATCCGTGGTAAAAACGGACAGCGGCGCAGTTTCCGGCATCAAGGCGGGTGACGTTATCGCCTATAAAGGCATTCCCTTTGCCAAACCCCCGGTCGGAGACCTGCGCTGGCGCGCCCCTGAGCCGGTCACACCCTGGAAGGGTGTAAAGGTCGCGGACAAATATCGCGCGGACTGCATGCAGGTCATGTTCAAAGTTGTTGACGCGCCGCTTGCCGGGGCGCCGTCCGAAGATTGCCTATATACCAATATCTGGACATCTGCCCATGCATCCGCCAAAAAGCGCCCGGTCATGGTCTGGGTCTATGGCGGCGGCTTCGTCAATGGCGGCAGTTCACCCGCAGTCTATGCCGGTGACAAGTTCGCGCAATCGGATGTCGTCTTCGTCAGCTTCAATTATCGCCTCGGTCGTTTCGGGTATTTTGCCCATCCGGCGCTGAGCAAGGAAGCTGGTGCTGCGCCGCACGGCAATTACGCCATACTTGATCAGATCGCGGCCTTGAAATGGGTGCAGCGTAACATCGCGGCCTTTGGCGGAGATCCTGATAATGTCACCATCCTTGGACAATCCGCAGGTGGCATGGCGGTCCACGCGCTTGTGACGACACCTCTCGCAAAGGGTCTTTTCAGCAAGGCGATCGTGATGTCTGGTGGGGGACGCAAGCTCCTCGGCCCAACAATGAGTTCCAAGCAAGCGGAGACGATCGGTGCTGAATTCGCGAAGTCCAAAGGTGTCGAGGGTGATGCCGCGCCAGCGCTCAAGGCGCTCCGCGCGCTCTCCGCAGATCAGGTGATGGACGGGCTCAGTCTCATGACGCTGTTCACCGCGAAAAATTTCACCCCCTTATATGCCGACGGGCAGGTCGTGAGCGGCCCGATCGACGAGACCTATCAGGACGGCAAAGGAGCCAATATCCCGATGATCATCGGCACAACGAACGCCGATGGTTTCTTCTTCGGCGACAATCTGGACCAGGCCTATGCTCCCGTCGGTGCGGCCCGGGCTGAGGCTGAAAAGATCTATGATCCCGAAAACAAGCATGATGCGATGCGGATCGGTGAAGCGATTTCAGCGGATATGATGCTTATCGAACCGGCACGTCATGTCACCCGGATCATTTCGCAAAAAGGACAGCCGGTATATGCGTATCGCTATGGCTATGTGCCTGGCTATCTCCGCACCAAGGTGTTCGGCGCGGCTCACTCATCCGAACTTCCATTCGTCTTCGACAATGTCGAGGTCCGGCATGGCGCGATGACCACCGAAGCCGACAATGCCGAAGCACGACTGATCCATGACTATTGGGTCAACTTCGCCAAAACCGGCGTGCCGTCTTCGACGAGCGGAGGAGAATGGTCGAAATATGACACCGCGTCCGATGACATCATGATCTTTGACACAAAAGGCGCGCATCAGCAGCCCGACCCTTTCCGCACACGACTCGACTTTGCCGAACGCCTCGCGACCATGAGTTCAGCTGACACGACACAACCCAAGTGATGAACGATGCGCTGCAATCAGCGCTCACTGTCATCAGGACATTTGATCTAGTTTTTGCTATAGTGTTTTCTGAATTGCAGCAACAACAATACGGCAGAGATACACATAACGACGCAATAAGTAGCAAGGGAATACAACAGGGCTTTATCCCCTTGGAACACGTGGTCGCTGAGTAACCCCACAGATATCGGGCCGAGGCCGAGGCCGAGCGCGTTGACCACGAACACATAGACCGCAGAGGCCCGCCCGCGGATAAAGGGAGCGGCAACGAGCTGGATCGCCGTGGGCCCCACGCCGATCACCAGACTAGAGGTAAACTGGATCACCACTATCAAAGCGAAAAGCCCGGAGCCGGAGCGGACAAAAGGCATGGCCAGCAGGAACGGCAGGGTCAGGCCGGCCGCCAGAACCAGCACCCGGGCTAGGCCATCTTGCGGGAAGCGGCGCGACCAGCGATCGGCCAACAGGCCGCCCAGCAGCACACCCAAAGGCGCGCAAATGAGCATCACCAGACCCACTTTCAAGCCAATTTCAGACAGGCTCCAACCGAACTCCCGAGCCAGAACGGTCGAGCACCAGGAGATGATCCCGTAGCTGACCGCAACCACACAGGCGCAGCCGAACATCAGGCTGCCATAGAGCCCGCGACTGGCCCAAAGATAGGCGAAGACACCAGGCTCCTGTTCGGCCGCGGGCGAAGGTTTGAACTGAGACAGACCTTTGCGCTGAGGTTCGCGCAGAAGGCCGGTCAGAAGGAGGAATAAAACACCCGGCAGGCTGAGTACTATAAAAGTCAACTGCCAGGCCGCAAAGCCGCCAAGCCAGACATGATCCAGCGGCACCATGGCATCAATAGCCGTATAGATCGCACCACCCGCCAGAAACGCGAGGCCAGCGCCGATCAGTGAGCCCATCTGGAAAACGCTGATGGCTGTTGCCAGCCAGCGCTTTTCAACAATATCGGTGATAATCGAATAGCCCGCGGGCGAGAGTGCGGCTTCACCCACGCCGACACCAATGCGGGCCAGAAGCAGTTGTGGAAAGTTGCGGGCAAACCCGCAGCTGGCAGTGGCCAAAGACCACACGGCGACACCCCAGAAGATCACCCATTTCCGCGACCAGACATCCACCAGGTGCCCGAGCGGAATTCCGATGCCCGCATAGAACAAACCGAAGGCCAGACCGTGCAACAGACCGAGCTCTGTATCCGACAAGCCAAGATCGGTTTTGATCGGCTCGAACAACAAAGACAAGGCGAAGCGATCAATGAGCGAGAAAGCCATGGTCAGCGACAACAAGCCGACCACATAAAAGGCGTATAGAGAACTGCTTTTTACAGGCTTGGTAGGGATAGCATTGCAGGGCGTCTCGTCGATGGTTTCAGAAACGCCCCGCATACTGGTCACTTTCTATATTTTCCTTGGAATAATCACACCACGACAGCAGATCAGAATTTGGCGTTCAGCTGGACCCCATAAGTCCGCGGTTCGCCAAACAGCACCTGATCGCTGCCCGAGAACTGGCGCGTGAATTCTTTATAGGTCGCATTGGTCAGGTTCTTGCCCCAGGCGAATATGCCGTATTGTCCATCCTGAAATTCATAACCGAGACGAACATTGACCAGCGTATAGCCATGCTCGATGTTAAATGGCAGGTTATCCGGTTGCAAGTAAGTCTTCCCCACATAGGCGAGCTGCGGCGACAAGCTGAGCTCCCCCGGGCCGACAGGCACGCGCATATCCACACCGATATTGGCGCTCCATTTCGGGGTTTTTTCGGTGATATGCCCGGTGAAATTTTGGCCGCTAGTGGTCGCCCCGGCGAACTCGGTATATTTGCCGTCGAGATAGCCAAGACCGCCGAAGACCAACAGCCACTGGTTCGGGACTGCCGTGAATTCAACCTCGAAACCTTTGACTTCGGACGCGCCGGCGTTGCGGGTGATCACCGTCGGGATGCCGCCGATGGTTTCGAATTGCGGGACCTGACGATCTTTATATTCTGAATAGAATACCGAAGCGCTGAGGCGCAGCTTGCCGCCCAGAAGTTCGGACTTGAGACCAGCTTCGTAAGAGGTCACAAATTCGGAATCAAAGGTGATGTCTTTGTTGGTCAAAGGTGCAGGCGTGGCCAGCGGATCGACGTTAAAGCCGCCGGATTTGAAACCACGGCTGACCGACAGAAAGGTAGAAACCTCCTCCACCCAGCGATAATTGGCGGACAGGGTCCAGGATGGCTCGGTCGAGGAAATACGCAGATCGGGGAAGTTCTTGTTAAACGCCGGGGTCGGACTGGTCTGCTGGTAACTGCCTTCTTTCTTTTCGTAGGTCGCCCGCACACCGGCAGTGACCGCAAGCTTTGGCGTGAAATTGGCGGTCACATTGGCGAAGCCGGCAAAGGACGTGGTATCAAGCGGCCCCCGGGTGAAGAAGATCGGATTGCCGCTGGCATAAATATTCCGGCTCGCCGAGGCGTCTTGCTTGTAATAATAAAGCCCGACCAGATAATCGATAAACTGTTGCCCGGGAGAAGAAATGCGCAACTCCTGAGTATATTGTTTGAAGTTATCGGTAAACGGTCCCGAATGGAAAACATCCACCGGCACCTGATCGATATCGCTATAGACCGTGATATCCACATGGCGGAAGGAACTGATCGAGGTCAGGGTATGACCGGAGCCGAGCGTGTAATTCGCCGACAAGGCAAAGCCATACATATCGCGCTCAATAGAATTACGCCGGTTGGTGTTCACTTCGAAGCGGTTCGGATTATAATAGCCGGCGCCGAACGCCGCAGCAGAGCCGAGCTGATTGAGGACAGCATTCTGATCGTCATGGGTATAGTCGCCGCTCAGATTGATTTCCAAAGCGTCACTGGGCTTCAGCTGGAATTGGAGCATACCAGACCGACGCTTTTCCGATTGCAGTTTCGAGTCATCAAACAGGTTATGTAAATAGCCATCGCGGTCCCAGGTGGCGACCGTCGCCTTGGCCAGCAATTTATCGGTCAAGGGGCCGCTCACCGAGCCTTTGAAACGGATGGCGTTATAGTTTCCGTAACTGATCTCAGCATTGCCGCTCAGCACCTCGGTTGGTTTGCGGGTGACGATATTAATCACACCCCCCATGGTGTTCTTGCCAAACAAGGTGCCCTGAGGACCACGTAGAATTTCGATCTGGGCCACATCGGCCAGATCCATATTATAAGCACTGGTGCGCCCGGCATAGACGCCATCCACATAAAGCCCGGTGCCGCTTTCAATACCGATATTGCGGGAATCGCCACCGACCCCGCGAATGGTGATATCCGTTTGCAAAGCACTGCGGTCGGAATAATACAGCCCCGGCACGAAGTTTTTGACATCCTTCAGACTGGTGGCTGACAACCGGTCGAGCTGGGCCGAGGAAAAAGTACTGACCGAAATCGGCACGTCCTGCAGGCTTTCCACGCGTTTCCGGGCGGTGACCATAATTTCTTCCATCTGGAAGCCGGAGCTTTGGGCAAAGGCCTGAGAGCCCGGCTGGAGCAGCAACAGGGCCGCCGCGCTGGTCAGCCCGAACAGGCCGTGTTTTACAAGCCCTGCGGCCCGATCGCTTATGGTCATTGGTCCCGATATCACGCGCATTCTCAATCCCCCTCCAAAAGACGCAGACCTCTTCTTAATCAAAAGGGCCTGTCACTGTTTCGTATAGTGAAAAGCTGTCACCTGGGGGGCCTGGACGCTAATTGAATATATTTATGGAGCGGCATAAAAGAATGTTTCACAATCACCAGAGGGGCACGCATTAGATCCAGAAATGCTCCGGATTGACCGTTTCGCCATAGGCCTTGGCGATGGTCCGCGCCATCTCGACCACGCGCGTGACCATCGGGCGGACCGTTGGAATTTTATAACAGGCGGTCAGATAGGCCGGCGGCAGTGCTTGTTTGACCGGCAGGCTGAGCACCGTGCCGTTGCGCAAATCATCGGCCATGATCAGCGATGGAATGGCCATGATCCCAAGCCCATTACGGATCAGGTGGGCCGAGGTCGACAGGGAGAAGGCATTCATGGTGATGCGGTCGACGGATCCGGGCAGACTATCGAGACCGTAACCAGCGAAATATTCTCGGACCATGGCATAGCCCGAGGTGCCCTTACGAGTTGGAATAACCGGCAATTTTGCAATATCGACTATATCGAGATTATCTTCACCCGACATAAATTTAGGATGGCCGATCCAGCGCATGTCATAATTGCATATATAATCATGAGTGATATTGGGCTCATTCGAAGGCCCCCAGGCAAAGGCGATATCGATTTCATCCTTGCGCAGAGAATCCGTCAGCGAGATCGTGGTCTCGGTGATGAAATCCACCTCGCTGATAAAATCTGAGCTGCGGATCGCTTCGACGAATTGCGGGAACCAGGACAGCGTCACCAATTCGATCACACCAATGCGCAGCACCGCCTTGTCGCTATCGGCGGACCCCACGTCCTCCTTCATTTTATTGCATAGATCCACAATCTGTTCGGCATAATCGAACAGGCGACGGCCGGCGGCGGTGAGCTGAAATTCTTTGGTGCCGCGTACATAAAGCTTCGTGCGGAGATAGTCTTCGAGCGAGGTAATGCGGGATGAAATATTGGGCTGCGTGGTGTTCAGTTTTTCAGCCGTGGTGCGAAAGTTCTTGAGCCGAGCCAGCCAGATGAAGGTTTCCACAAAACGAATATTCATACTGTTATCCTCATCTGAACAAGAGAAAGTCACGCCTTACAGTCTATAAACCTCGATCGCCTCACTAAAGCACGGGCCCCCGGATGGACCCAATCGGTTCCAGTGATGGTTTCTCATAAAGAAAATGATCTTGCCTGATTCAGGCATAAAAAAATACCCTTCCTTGAATTCACGTCAGACTTTATGGGGAGAGTATTCATGTTGCCGGAACGAAAAATCTATGTGGTGAACGATATGCCGCCACAAATAACTGAGGCTCAAAGACAAGCCCTGCTCGCCCTCGATACCGGGACCATTGGCCATCATCTGGAATCCGGCTTTATGGATCCCGGCATCCTGCCGCGCTCCCCGGGTGCGAAAATCGCCGGGACAGCGGTGACAGTGCGCATCACGGTGCCGGATTCCATCATGGCCCATTACGCGCTTAAATTCACGCGGCCCGGGGATATTCTGATCATCGACCGGGGCCAGGATCAACGCGTCACCGGCTGGGGGGCGGCGACCATCTATGCGGCGGCAGCCACCGGTATTGCAGGGGTGATCATCGATGGCTCAGCCAATGATATCTCGGACGCTCATAAAGCCGGTCTGCCGATCTGGTCCCGCAACATCAGTCCGGTGACGACGAAATATCGCGGCCTCGGCGGTGAGATGAATATTCCCGTCAGCTGCGGCGGCGTGGCCGTCAATCCGGGCGACGCCATTCTAGCCGACGAAAATGGCATCGTCATCATCAGCCCAAGCGAACTCGATGAAGTGATCAAGGCCGGACAGGACTGGCTGGATGCTGAGAACGCTTTTCTCGAAACCCTGCGCCAGAACCCGGGGCTATGTTACCCGGATGTGACCGGGGCTTCCAAAATTGTCGAAGACAGCTTGCGGGCCCAAGCGCTAAAATCATAATCCGACAGCCCACCGATCCGGATGGCGTCCAAGCGAGGCCATCCGGATTTTCATACGCCTACACAGAAGCGACCGGCAGTTCCGGATCCGCGCCCCATTCGGCCCAAGCGCCGTCATAGACCGCCACCTCTGTTTTGCCCAGCACAGCGAGCCCGAGCGCCAGAACGCAGGCAGTGATGCCGCTGCCACAGAAGGCCACAACAGGTCGGGTGAGATCAAGGCCCGCCGCTTCAAAGGCCCGTGCGATATCAGGGACAGAGTGAAGCATCCCGCTTGCAGGATCCAGCAGCGCACCAAAGGGCAGGTTCAAAGACCCCCGCATATGGCCCCGGCGCAACCCGGCGCGGGGTTCCGGATCGGCACCGGAAAAGCGCCCGGCGGAGCGGGCGTCGATAACCTGTTCCCGCGCTGTTGCGAGAATATCCAGCATCTCACGGCGACTGCGGATCAGATCAGTCTCAAACCCGGCTGTGAATATTGCGCTGGCGGGAGCCGCCGTACCGGGTTCCGTCGGCAGGCCCAAATCACGCCAACGGCGCAGCCCCCCGTCCAGCACTGCAACCGCAGGATGGCCGAACACCCGCAGCATCCACCATACCCGGGCGGCAGACATCAGGCCGTGGCTGTCATAGACCACCACCATGCTGTCATTGCTGATCCCCAGGGCCCCAATGCTGGCCGCGAACTGCGCTGCGGTTGGCAGCATATGGGGTAAGGGATTGTCCTGATCGCTGACGGCGTCGATATCGAAAAACCGCGCGCCGGGAATATGGGCCTGATCAAATTCCGCTTGCGCATCCCGACCCGCGCCGGGCATATGCCAGCTGGCATCCAACACGGACAGCTGCGGGTTATGCAGATTGTCCGCGAGCCATTCGGCGCTCACTACAGCGTCCATTGCCTGTCCTTTTCCGGGAAGCCTGCTAAACGTCTTTGGCCCAATCCGGGAGCAGGCGTTTCACTTCCTCCAACTGGGCCGCGCCGTAATGGTCGAGGATGGCCTGAGCGGATAGTTTGCCGCCAAGAAAGTCTGTGGCAAGGGCCGAGACCGCGCGGCTTCCAGGCACACCCACGCCGCCACCGCCGGGTGTTTCCACCCGGATCGACTCCCCGGCTTGCAGGACCCTGCCGGGCTGATTGGCCGGGATGCGCCGTTCCTGCGCGCTGCCCACGTCCCGGGTGATGCTGCCAAGACCGCCAGTCCCGCCGCCCAGCAAAGCCGCCGCCGGAACCACCGTCCCTTCGGTCGAGGCATAGCAGAAGGTGCCGTCATCCAGAGCCCGGATCTGTCGTGCGATACCAAGGCCGCCGCGATACTGGCCATAGCCGCCGCTATCCGGCACCAGGGCATATTCTTCCACCAGCAGAGGATATTCATTTTCCAAAGCTTCTGCCGGGAGATTGGAGGAATTCGTGATATGCACGTGAGTGCCGTCCATGCCGTCTTCTGTATAAAGAGCGCCAGACCCGCCGCCGATGGTCTCTACATAGACATAAGTCCCATTGCGGCGGCGGGACTGACCGGACATGACAATAGCCGGCATGGCATCATTGCCCGAAGCCATCAGACGTTCAGCGGGCAGCAAAGGGGCGAACGCCCCGATCACCGCACCGGCCACACGCTGAGCCGTGGCTGCACGCATGCCGACGGCCGCGGGGAAGTTTGGATTGGTGATAGTGCCTTGCGGCATTTTCAATTCAATGGCCCCGAACATGCCTTCATTGGCAATAAGATCCGGATCCAGCAGAGTTTTCACCACGTAATAAACGCAGGCCCGCATGGCGCTTTCAGGCATATTATAGCCACCCCGGGACTGTCGCCCCGAACCTTCAAAATCAACCACAAGACTGTCGTCTTCCACCGTGACCGTGGCGGTAATCGGCACCGGCTCGCCACCCAAACCGTCGTCATCCATATAGGTTGTAAAACTGCCGGAACCATTGGCGATACCATTGATACGGCCGCGCAACCGGCGTTCCGTATAGAGCAGAATATCTTCGATAGATTGTTCCACCGCATCGAGCCCGAGTTGCGCCACCAGCTGATGGACAAGACGCTTGCCGCGTTCATTGGCAGCGATCTGGACTTTCAGATCGACGATGCGGTCTTCGGGTTCGCGACTGTTGCTCGAGACAAAGGCCAGAATATCCGGCTCGGGAACATTATTGCGGGCCACGCGCACGAGGGGAATTCGCAAGCCTTCTTCAAACACCGTACCGGCAGTAGGAGAGACAGAGCCCGGTGCTGACCCGCCCACATCTGAATGATGGCCGATATTGGCGGCAAAAAAGCGCAGGTTTCCATCGCAGAAAATCGGCGTGACAATGGTGATATCCGGCGCATGGGTGCCACCCGCCAGATAAGGATCATTGCACATAAAGGCATCGCCATCCGAGATATCTTCAATTTCGTACTGCCGCAGCAAAGCCTCGACACCACCGGCCAGAGAACCGAGATGCATGGGAATATGCGCGGCCTGAGAAATCAGCCGGCCCATATAATCGAACAGCGCCACGGAGCAATCTTTACGCTCTTTGATATTGGGAGAGAAGGAGGCTCTGATCAGAGTATTGCCCATCTCCTCGGTGATGGTCAGCAGACGATTGGAAAAGACTTCCATGGTGATGGGGTCGAAAACCCGGATATCATTGTTTTTCGAAGTAAGCTCACGGGACATGGTCTATCCTTTCCTACGGACGCGCTACGGTCACGATCAGATTGCCGGTCTGATCGACGGTCATGGTCTGATGCGGATGCACGATGGTTGTCGAACTCATTTCCTCGACAATAACGGGACCTTGCAGCACCGTCCCGACGGCCAGATGATTGCGGCGATAAATTTTGCTCTCGACCCAGCCCGCGTCTTTGCCGAAATAAACTGAACGGCTGCCCTTCAGGCTGTCGCCTTCGGTCTGCGGCAGATAGATCTGTTCGCATTTTCGGATCTGGCCCACGGCCTTGATCCGGCAATTGACGATTTCCGTATCGCGGCCGGCAACGTCATACCCATATTCCTGGAAATGCTTGGCATAAAAGGTCTCGATAAAATGTGCGAGGCCTTTGCGGTCGATGACATCCAAGGGCACGGAAACTTCATAATTCTGGCCATCATAGCGGGCATCAATGGCCAGCCTCAGGTCGCGGTCCTGCTCCCGGACGCCTTCGCGATCAAGCCAGGCAGCGGCTTGGGCCTGCATCTCCTCCAGCGTGTTGCAGGTCCGCTCCCAGGCTTCCTCGGTGGCGATAGATAGCTCGCTGCGCACGAAATCCATGGTGATGTCCGACAGCAAAATCCCGCGCGCACAAAGGGTGCCGGGTTCGAGCGGAATGATGATGGTATCAATGCCGCTCTCACTGGCCAGATCGGTGGCGTGCAACGGCCCTGCCCCGCCATAGGCGATCAGCGCAAAGTCGCGCACATCATAGCCTTTTTCCGTCGATACCGATTGAATGGCCCGGTTCATATTGGCGCTGGCAATGCGCAGGATACCATGGGCCGCTTCTTCCAGAGAAATACCCAGGGGATCGGCGATCTGCTGCTGGATCGCCGCCCGTGCGGCCCCGGCATCCACCGGCAAACGCCCATCAAGCAAAGCCGTTTGATCAAGCCGCCCGAGGACGATGTTGGCGTCGGTGATAGTCGGCTTCTGACCGCCCTTTGCATAGGCCACAGGGCCCGGATCAGCGCCCGCACTGCGTGGCCCGACCTTGAGCCCGCCGGCATCATCAATTTCCGCAATGCTGCCGCCGCCTGCACCGATCACATGGATATCAATCATCGGCGTTTTCACCGGATAATCGGCCACCAGACGATCCGACGCAAACAGCGGCCGGCCGCCGACAATAACCGAGACATCCGTGGAGGTGCCGCCCACATCAAAGGTCACGAGATTTTCAAACCCGGCCACAGCACCGATTTCTGCAGCACCAATGACCCCGGCGGCGGGCCCTGACAAACAGGTGCGCACCGGCACTTCCCGCACCGTCGACACCGACATCAGACCGCCGTTGGAATGGACCGTATCAACTTCAGCAGTGATCCCGAGATCGCGCACACGGCCCAGAAGCCGTTCAAGATAAGCCCCCATGCGCGGCCCCATATAGGCATTAAGGACCGAGGTTGACATGCGTTCGAATTCGCGAAATTCCGGCAGAACATCCGAGGACAGACTGATATAGGCGTCGGGCAGAAACCTCCGCAGAATCTCCCCCGCCCGGTGTTCATGATCAGCATTGCGATAGCTGTGGAGGAAACAAATCACCACCGCTGTCACACCGGCTGCGGCCAGACGCCGCGCCGCGGTTTCAACCTCAGCTTCATTCAACGGCAAGAGGATCGAGCCATCGGCCAGCACCCGCTCGCTGACTTCAAGCCGCAGCTCACGCGGGACCAGGGGAACCGGACGGCGAATGGTGTAATTGTATAGATGCGGCCGGGTCTGACGACCGATTTCCAGCACATCGCGAAAGCCCTTGGTGGTGATAAGCCCGGTGACAGCCCCTTTTCTTTCGATCACCAGATTGGTCGCCACGGTCGTGCCATGACCGAGATGCGAGATGTCCTTGGGATCAATCGATAAATCTTCAATCAAGCGGCTGAGCCCCGTTTCAATCGCTTCTGACGGATCCCAGGGAGTCGACGGAACTTTGAAATATTCAACCCCGCCGGTGGTCTCGTCCAGCAGCGTGAAATCTGTAAACGTCCCGCCCACGTCAAAGCCAATTCGGTACATGCAGCCAACTCCATTCCTGACCGGCCATAAGCTTTGGCCGGACCCATGCATTTGTTCTGCATTATTTTTCGGCGCTAAAGCAGGCTGATGTCCAACTTGAAATCCTGATCCGCTGTCATAGAATTTTCTGATTGAGCTGGAGAGAAAACCCTCAGCCCCTTCTAACTATGGGACTTCCATGAGCGCGGCCTTTGGTTTTATCCCTATGAACCCACTGCCCGAGGGCCAGCCAAAAAAATTTTTCTTTTCAAAAACAGAAATCTATACCTAAATATAGCGATCATGACATCGTTGAGAGGCTTAGACATTGGATCGACCAATGCACTCCACGGCCCCTGTTTCCCCTGAAATTTTAAGCAGTCTCAGCACCAATCCTGAGACCGTGAGCTTCTATGACCCGACCACCGCCACCGTCAGCCATTTGATTATGGACCCGCAAAGCTCCCATGCCGCGATCCTTGATTCGGTGCTCGATTATGATCCAACATCAGCGCGCACGGGGACGCAATCCGCCGATGTCCTCATCCGCGAGGTGGAGCGTCGGGGCCTGACCATCGACTGGCTGCTGGAAACCCACATCCATGCCGATCATCTGTCTGCCGCCCCCTATCTTCAATCCAGACTGGGTGGCCGGATCGGCATCGGGCGCGAGATCCTTCGGATGCAGCAAACATTGGGGCCGCTGTTTCACCCGGACCATGGCTTCGCCCGGGACGGCGCGGCCTTTGATCATTTATTCGAAAATGGCGAGCGCTTTCTGATCGGTAGCATGCCAGTGGTGGCGCTTCATGTCCCGGGCCATACGCCTGCCGATCTGGCCTATCTGGCCGGGCAATGTGCCTATGTGGGGGATACTTTGCTGATGCCTGATTGTGGGACCGCCCGGGCCGATTTCCCCGGCGGCGATGCCCGGCAGCTCTATCGTTCGATCCGTAAAATTCTGTCTCTGCCAGCTGAGACGCGGCTTTATCTTTGTCATGATTACACAGCGCCCGGGAGGCCGGAGGTGCAATGGCAAACAACCGTGGCCGAACAGCGAGCCCATAACATCCATATGCACGACGGCATGAGTGAAGACGCCTTTGTCGCACTGCGCTCAGCCCGGGACCGGACCTTGGGCCTACCCTGCCTGATCCTGCCGTCGGTTCAGGTGAATATGAACGGCGGACGCCTGCCCGAGGCCGAGGCCAATGGGGTGCGGTATCTTAAAATCCCCCTGAACAGCATCTGAGCCCCTGGGAGCGCCGCCCATGACCTGGGCGACCCGGAACATGCTGGATTCATCCCTCCCCCATCTGATGCTATCCTAGGCCAGCATTTCACCCCGTGCGCTCCATCAGCCACTTGAAGAGCACGGCGGTGACGTTGGCCCCGCCAGTGCCCTCACATCTCGTCGTTATCGAGCCCGCGTTGCCCGTGGTGGGGCCTGTGGCTAGCTGTGGGGAGGGGGACGATGTCCGGTGATTGCGGCGGGCGGCTCCAGCGCGCCCTCCATCTTCGCGACCAGCACGCTCGCCACGGCATTGCCGACGACGTTGGTCGCCGAGCGGCCCATGTCGAGGAAATGATCGACTGCGAGGATCAGGAGTCCGTATCTGCGCTGCCATTGCGATTCAGCCGGGCCGCACGAACAGTAAGGCCAGCCGAAAGCCACATGCTGCCGGCTGACCGAGAGATAGCGGCGAACACCCCGCCGCCTTGAACATGATCCGCCAAAATGGAGATCAGGCCAAGGAGCGGGGCGACGCCTCTACATTAGCGGAGCAAACCCTAGTGGCGCAGTTTCTGTATCAAGGTAGAAACCAGCGCGCAGGAATCGTTCACGCGATCCAATTCCATGGGTTTTTCCCATGCGCTCTGGATGACGACAACCATGTCTTCCTTCGGCATGATAAAGACTTGCTGGCCGAACACGCCCATCGCCGCGAACGCACCATTGCCGCCGATCGGATTGCTGCCGCCCCCGCACGGCATCGTCCACCATTGATAGCCATAGCCCATGGGCTCGTAGCCTTGGAGCACGCCTGGAGCCAACCGATCGCCGGCTGCCACCCGCGTTGCATTCGCAAACCAGTCATCGGGCACGATCTTCTTGCCCTTCACCTTGCCTTCGGCGAGTGCGATCAGGCCGAACCGGGCCATGTCACGCAACGTGACACGAAGACCGCCTGCCGCCAGTTCTTGTCCACCGGCATCGAGCGCCCATGTTGCGTCAAATTCCATCCCGGCCGGTGCCCATATCTTTTCGCTCAGATAGGCCGCCAGAGACTTGCCCGTCGTCCGCCGGACGATCAACCCGAGGAGATAGGTGTCCGAGCCGCTATAGCTGAATTTCGTTCCAGGAGGGGCCGCGCGACGCAGCGTCGCGAGGAATTTGACCACCGCTTTCGGATCGGAATCGGTATAGGCTTTCTGCAACTTGGCATAGTCGGACTCGGGATTGACATAATCATCATGCAGATCAATGCCCGAGCTCATCTGCAACAAGTCGCGGACCGTCACACCATCATAGGCACTGCCTGCGAGTTCCGGGATATAGCGCGTCACCAGGTCAGTGACCGAATGGATCGCGCCATCGCGGATCGCGGCGCCGACCAGTGTTGAGGTGACCGATTTCGAGTCAGATTGGACCGACCATTGCGTCTCGGCGCGATTGCCAAGACGGTAGCGTTCGAGCACGACACGGCCGCCCTTGATCGCGATCATGCCGACGGCCGTGTTGCGCGCCATGAAGCCTTCGATATCGGAGGTCACGCCTTTATAGTCATAGGAAACATCGACCGGCGTCCCTGCCGGCAGCGCCCACAAGGCAGAGCCGTGACGGACCTGACGTGACGAGCTGATGGCCCGCCGCTGATCTCCGTTGCGGTAGTCGTAGGCGCGCTTGGCATCGGGCGTGAACACGACTTCCCCGCGCGGCGGAGTCGCCGGAGCTGCCGAAGTAGCCGGAGCCGGAACAGGTTCCGGCGTCTGGGCGGCAGCACTGCCCGCCACAACCATGGCCGCTAAACTGATACCCCAAAGCGATCGAGCGATCGTCATCATCTCAAATCTCCAATAATCTGCTCAAATCTTCAAAAAAAATGCGCGCCGCCTGGGTAGGCGGCGCGCACACTTCTTAGAAGCGGTAGCTCACTGTTGCGCCCAAGGTCCGCGGACGCAAAGTGTTGTAACGGATCATCGGAGCGCCGGTGGTCAACAGCGCCTGTCGCGTAATGTCGGAAGAATTGAGCAGATTGTTCGCGAACAGCGATACATCAAACTCATCACGGCGCAGACCGAGGCGCATGTTGAGGTTGGTGACCTGCGGAATTTCCGCTACCCGTGCGTCGTAGTTTGCTGAACCGGGTCCGCCGCCGGGATGGTAAGAGCTGTAATAGTTGTAATCAGCCCGTACATAACCCGTCATGTCATCACCGATATCATGTTCATAGCTGCCGTTAAGCGTGAACGACCACGGCACGGTATTGAGCAGATCACCCTTGCTGACGATGATCGCGCGCTTCCCGGTCGAACCGATGACGCCACCATAAGCGGTTTCGCTATACTTGGTGTCGGCGTAGGCAACGGTCGCCGAAAGAGTAAGCCCACGCACCGGATTGACATCCAGCTGCAGGTCGAAGCCTTTGCTGGTTGCTGCACCGAGGTTCGCCGTGAAGACGAAACCGCAGCCCAGTCCGACGCGCTGCTGGATGTCTTTCCAGTCGATATAATAAGCGCTCGTCGCGATCCGCACCTTGCGGTCGAGCAGCGATTTCTTTGCGCCTACCTCATAGCTCCACACGCTGTCAGCTTTGAACTGTCCAGGCGATTCAGTAAAGCCGATCGCCGCCAGTTCTGCGCCGCAGGTTACCGCCGAGATTGCAGCGTTGGCGCCGCCGGGACGAACGCCTTTGGATACGGTGGCGTAGTACAGACTCTCGTCATCCGGCTTGATCGAGATGCCAAATTTCGGCGTGATCGGTGTTTCGGACTGAGCGCCGTTTGCCCCTGTCGGGAGTGGCGCGTTGATCGGGCCATCCTGTTTGTTGACGAAATCAAATCGCATACGCGCGACGCGGAGGCCCGCGGTCAGCGTCAGCCAATCGACCACCTTGTAATCCAGCTGGCCAAACGCGGCGATCTGTTCGTCAAGCGAATCGTCGGACGCAGTATAAACCGTGTTGCCCGGCAGGACGTCCCGGCCGAACACTTGTAGCATCGTCCCTCCGGTCAGCGCCTTGACCGCCTGAGCGAAATTTTCAGCGGTATTGCGCTGCGTTACAGTTTGCTTGGCATGCTGGTAGAAGGCACCAACCACCCAATTCAGCCGCGCGTCGGGAGCCGTGGATTGCAGACGTACTTCTTGCGTGAAGCTGCGCTGCTTCTGGCCGAACTCCGCAACACTGAAGAAATCAGGCATAGACGGCACGAACAGACGGCGGATGCCCGGTGTGAACGTCGCGGTGGTGAACGCCGTATAATCCGTGGACAGGAATTGGTCGCGGGTGAAATAGGAAGTCGCCGAGGTCAACGCTACCGAGCCCAGGTCCGCCTCAATCTTGAGCGAGGGCAGCACGAAGCGATCCGAGCCGTAGTCGCCGACCTGGGTGCCGGTCACGAAGCGTCCCTCGTTGGGGTCGGACAGGATGTTCCAGAAGTCATTCGAGCCGTCGATTTTGATCTTCTGGTAGAAGACCGACGGTGTAATAAGGAGTGAGTCAGTCGCCTGGAGCGCCAGCGCGCCGCGCAAGCTGAGCGAGCCACGGGTATTTATATTATCTTCACTGTCATTCCGGCCAGAAATAGGCCTGCGATCAACCCAACCGCCGTCGTGACGATAATAGGCGCTCACACGGAAACCAAGCTTGTCTTCCAAGATCGGCCCGCCGACAGCTCCAGCCGCTTCGTAGCTTGCAGAACCGCCTTTGGTGAGGCCAACTTCGGCGCGCGCGCCGCCACTGAAGTGAGTAAGGCTCGGTGAAGGCAGAATAAAGCGCACCGTGCCGCCTTGCGATCCGGAACCGAAGAGCGTGCCTTGCGGCCCGCGCAGAACTTCGACGCGCTCAAGATCAAAAAGCACCGGGAAGGCTGTCGCCGTCGCGTTGCCTGCACCCATCGCGCGCGCCTGAATCGGCGTCTCGTCGATATAGATACCGGTGGTCGATGCACCGACCAGGGAGGTCACACCGCGGATCGCGATATAATTGGAGCCCTGATTGCCCTGACGAAACTGCAGACTGGGCGTCGATCGTGCAAGATCGCCCATGTCGCGGATGCCGCGCTGGTCGATACTCTCCTGCGACACCGCCGCGATACTGATTGGAACAGTGCTGAGCGATTCCGAGCGGCGTGTCGCGGTGACTACGATATCTTCGATGAGCCCCGTGCTAAACTCCCGCTGCGATTCAGCCTTTTCGGCCTTTTCGACCTGCGTCTGAGCCTGCGCGTAAGCCGCCATCCCTGCCCATGAAGCAAAGACCACTACTGACGCCAAAGTTCGCGCTTGAAAACGCACCATAAACTACTCCTCCCAAGGACAATACCACCCGTACGTTGATTCGACACGCGGTGGGCGATAATGAGTTACCCATACAGTCAAATAATGCAAGTTTTTTGTTTAAGCGGACAAATTTGATTTTTTGGAGGCCCCGACCAAAGCCCGCGCCGTCTTCAAATGGCGCTTTTCGATCTCGCTCACGCCAAATGCCGCAATGGCGATCGGCACCATTTGCAGACTTTCGGCACGGCGTTGCGAGGTCACAATGATTTCTTAATCATGACAAATCTTATGGGCAAGATATCATCTGAGGCCCGGGTGAATAGTCATACTGAAGTATGACAGCGCGGCGGCCTGTTCTGATATATTATGCTCCCATGGCTCATCCGGACCAGTCCTTGCCCCGCTTAAACTGACTTTCCTGACCTAGGCATGTCCGTCACCACCGAGTCTGGCGCGCTTCAGGATTTTTATCTAGTGCAGATCCAGATGAGCGGCGCCATTGACATGCAGATTTGTTCTTATTTTTTCGGGGGACGTCGCCAATTTTCAATTGCAATTAACAATCCGACCGGTCAGTCTCCTAAAAAAATAATGGCAAAGTTGTGCAACGCCCTGTGATGGACGGACCATTATGACGCACATTCAAAGTTATCGCGGATAGTGCGGAATATGATTCGACCCATCATAGAAAACCGTACTGCTTGGCGGTTATGGAGGGGATTAAAGGGATGTTTAAAATCGAATGATTCCTAAGATTGAAAACGCATCTCGCGCCGCACCCGCCACGCTCCAACTCAACCGCACACTGTGGTTACTGGTTTCATCCTGACGTTCCAAGTAATCCCCATCAGCGAGGACGTCATCGTCGATTGCAACGGCAAGCAGGGCCGCCTTATCGGCTCAATAAGCTCGCCATTTAAATTTCATTGGGAGGAGTATGTATATGTCATTCAAAGTTTCGCGCCGCATCGCTGCACTGTTGCTCGCTGCGACCATAGTTCCATCAATCGCAGCCGCCGCACCACTTGATGCGCAGCAGACGGCCCAGATCCTGAAGTTGGCTAAGGCGCAGACACCCGCGATGAACAAGGCTGCGCTGCAGGTCTGGAACTTCGCCGAAGTCGGATATCAGGAACAACGCAGCTCAGCCGTACTTCAGGCGCAGCTCAAGGCGGCCGGCTTCACTGTCACCCCAGGCGTAGCCGGAATGCCGACGGCCTTCGTCGCGAGCTACCGCAACGGCGACGGGCCTGTGATCGGCATCCTCGCCGAGTTCGATGCGCTGCCTGGCCTGGCACAGAAGGCAGAGCCGGTTCAAGCGCCGATCGCTGGCCAGCTTGCAGGCCATGGCTGCGGCCACAACCTGTTCGGGGCTGCATCCGTATCCGCAGCGATCACTGTGCGCAACTGGATGGCTGCGCAAGGCGTGAAGGGTGAAATCCGCGTCTTCGGCGCGCCCGCGGAAGAAGGTGGATCAGGCAAAGTTTATCTGGTGCGCGACGGCCTGTTCAAAGACGTCGATGTGGCGCTGCACTGGCACCCAGGCAACAGTAACAACGCCTCCCAGGGACCGTCGCTCGCCAATATCTCGGGCAAGTTCCGCTTCCATGGTGCGTCTGCCCATGCTGCCGGAGCACCCGATCGCGGTCGCTCGGCACTGGACGGCGCGCAAATTATGACCACGGCCGTCGAATTCCTGCGCGAACATGTGCCCGATGGCACGCGCATCCATTAT
This sequence comes from Govania unica, assembly GCF_027920805.1. Taxonomy (GTDB): domain Bacteria; phylum Pseudomonadota; class Alphaproteobacteria; order Sphingomonadales; family Govanellaceae; genus Govanella; species Govanella unica. Next base: position 22,224 of record NZ_JANWOI010000005.1, on the reverse strand, counting down.
GTCATCACCAACGGAGGCAAAGCGCCCAACGTCGTACCCGACTTCGCCGAAGTCTATCTCTATGTCCGAAACGGCGACCCTCAGATCGTCAAGGATGTTTGGGCGCGCGTCATAAAGGCAGCCGAGGGTGCCGCGCTCGCTACCGGAACGACGACCGATAATGAGATCACCGGCGGCGTTTATTCACTGCTGCCCAACGAAACATTGATGAAGGCGATGGACGAGAGCCTGCGTGCTGTCCCGATCACGCCCTGGTCCGACACGGAGCGTGCGTTCGCGACCAAAATGGTGGAAAGTTTCGACCGCAAGCCGGCGACAATGGACCCCACCGCGATCGAAACGGCCACGTTCAAGCGGACGGGTGGCATTGGTGGATCGACCGACGTGTCTGACATCAGTTGGACAGTGCCTACAGTCGGCCTTTCAACGATGACCTTCGTCCCCGGAACTCCCGGCCATAGCTGGCAGGCGACGGCTGCAGCCGGCTCGCCGATCGGCTTGAAGGGTGCAGAAACCGCTGCGGAAACTCTTGCGCTGACCGCGGGGCGGTTATTGCTCGACCGCGAGATCGTGGCCGCTGCGAAAGAGGAATTCATGAAGGCGCGTGGCGAGGACTTTGTTTACAAAGCAATGGTCGGCGACAGGCAGCCCCCGCTCGACTATCGCAAGGACAGCAAAGGTTCGGAATAATCGTTGTCGCGAATGCACTCATTCGCGCCATACATACCCTGCAACAGCTCGCCGGCGCACCCCTTGCGCCGGCGATGCCTTTTTCGCTTTCATCCGAGCGCGACGATCGCTGACGTTGCGATTGCTACTCGAACACCGGCGGGATTGAATGCCCGTCATGGAGAGACGTAACGAGGGGCGGCCTACGCGCCGCAGCGGCGACCGGTTCAGGAAAAGCTCCGAGAATGCGGCCGCCCGATTTTTTCAGGGGCGTGCCCCTAAAACTTATGGGGCTTCCCGCTTAAGCTGTCCTGTTGCGTGGTCCTGGCTGACCGGAGCAAAACTCCCTGTTTGCGCAAGATTCCAATTGCTCTGATAGAAGGAACTTTCCGCGCGGTTCTCGACCAGGTCATTTGGGGTGGCAAAGTAATGCATGCGATCGAATTGGCGAATTTCGGCGGAATCAATGCGATGCACGAGATGCCGCGGATGGAGATCGTCCGGATGACTTAAACCGGCAGCCCCGAGCATCTCGGCAAGAGCCGCCACAGTTCGGTCATGGAACCGACGAACGCGCTCTGCCTTGTCCGGCACGACAAGTGCCCTGCTCCGTCCCGTGTCCTGGGTTGCGATCCCGGTCGGGCAGCGGTTGGTATGACAACTCATGGACTGGATGCAGCCCAACGCAAACATGAAGCCACGGGCGGAATTGACCCAGTCCGCGCCCATCGCAAGCACGGCGGCGATATCGAAGGCGCTGATGAGCTTGCCCGCAGCACCCAGGCGCACCCTGTGCCGAAGACCGGCGCCGACGAGGGTATTATGGATGAACAGCAGACCTTCGCGCATCGGCACCCCGACATGGTCACTGAATTCTGCCGGCGCCGCTCCCGTGCCGCCCTCCGCACCGTCAACCACGATAAAATCTGGCACGATACCGGTTTCGATCATAGCTTTGACGATCGCCATGAACTCCCACGGCAACCCAACGCAGAGCTTGAACCCAACTGGCTTGCCGCCTGAAAGGGCACGGAGCTGATCGAGAAACGCCAGCATTTCGAGCGGCGTCTCAAAAGCTGAATGGCGTGCCGGCGAGATGCAATCAACGCCTATCGGCACGTTGCGCGTTCGGGCAATCTCCGCGGTGACTTTCCGGCCGGGCAGAACGCCGCCATGCCCTGGTTTCGCCCCTTGGCTCAGCTTGAGTTCGATCATTTTCACCTGGGGCAAAATCGCCTGCTTGGCAAAGCGTACAGGATTGAACCGACCATCTTCATCCCGGCAACCGAAATAGCCGCTGGCGATCTGCCAGACGATGTCGCCGCCAGCTTCAAGATGATAGGCGCTGATGCTGCCCTCGCCCGTGTCATGGTAGAAGCCACCCATGGCGGCACCCTTGTTCAAGGCCCGAATGGCATTGGCCGAAAGCGCTCCGAAACTCATCGCGGAAATGTTAAGGATGCTCGCGGAATAAGGCTGAGCGCACTGGTCATTGCCGATCACAATGCGAAAGCTGGCAGGATCAGGCGTCACAATCGGCGCAAGCGATTGTTGGATAAACTCATAGTCCTTGCCATAGACGTCGATCAGCGTGCCAAACGGATGATCAGCAGGTTCTTTTTTTGCCCGACGATAGACCAACGAACGCTGAGCCCGCGAGAATGGCGTCGCTTCAGTATCGCTTTCGAGAAGATACTGGCGTATTTCCGGCCGGATCATCTCGACCAGCCATCGCACATGCCCGATCACTGGATAGTTCCGCAATATAGCGTGGCGTGTTTGCAGGAGGTCCCAGACTCCCAGACTGCAGAGCGCCACCAGAATAGTGAGCACAATGCCGCCCCAATAGCCACCTGGCCCAAGCGCAAGCGTGCTGATCAGCGCGCCAAGAAGCAATATGAAGACGGTATATCGTCCGGTTCTTATTGTCATTATCCAACCTCCGACAAATTACTACCCGGCCTATGCAACAGCTCGATTTTCTCAAATGAGCCACGCCAGTCGAGATAAACAGCGAAACAGCATTCTGCAGAGCCACGCTTCGCAAGCGCCGTAATTGTTGCTCGCCCGCAAAAAGGTTGCGTTCGACGTCAAGTACCTTGAGATAAGGTGCACTGCCATTGTCGTAGCGAAAACACGCGGTCTCCGCAAGGCACTGTGCCGTCACCGCATCCTGTTGCGCGTCGCTCTGTTCGCGATAGCGCCGGCCTGCCCCCAGGGCGGCGGATATTTTGCGAAATGCTTCCTGGATGTCTGATAGTTGGCAACTGCCTGATCCCGCTGGACCTTTGCTGCGCCCAGTTCGACTTTGCGGCGGCTCCCATCGAAGATTGGCAAGTTAAGCAGGCTGCGCTCTGCCATCTATACCCGCAAATCCACCGAGGATGGGCTCGAACAGGACTTCAACAGCCTCCATGCCCAGCGGGCGGCCTGTGAGGCCTATATTATGAGCCAGAAGTCGGAGGGCTGGGTCTTGTTGCCGGATGCCTATGACGATGGCGCGTTCTCGCCGTCTCTCGCCAACCCACAGCCGCTCACCCGCGCAGACCTGCGGGCTTTCTGGCCACCATCGGAAATATAGGAAAATGCGGGAAGGAAATGGTGGCGACTGAAGTCTGCCTGGAACCAGTCTGGCGTCATAACAGGGGCTTAAAAGACAGATATTAGGGATCTCGGCACAAGAGAACAGGATTGGTCATTTTAGAAATAAGCAACTTTTAACCAGGTGCATGCCTGCATTCGGCTAACTGCACCGCTGACAGGCTAATATGGCGAATATCCTGTGGCCGAGGCTGCCCGCCCCCTTCAATTGACGAGTTATTCGCCCCAATGCATGACACGAGGCATATTCCATAATAAAATTTATTTCACTTCCAGATTGCTCGCTAGGATCCACACAAAATATGTTGCTATCTTAGGCCCACGAAAGATCAAATACCGTCCAATTTATTCAGGCAAGGCGCTTCATTCATCTCGCACCACGCCGACATAGGCCTTGACCAGTTCGTAGAGGAAGTTGCGTCCGTCCATCAAAGATCGGACCCGCATCCGTTCATTCAGACCATGCGCATTGCTGCCTTCTGGTCCCACGAAAAAGCCGGTGATGCCGTAGGTCGGGATACCAGCCGGAGTGACGAATGCGGCATCAGTGCCACCGGTCGCCATCACCGGGACGAATGGCACGCTAGGAAATACCCGCGCAGCGACGATCCTCGCAGGCTCCATTACCCGTTCAGTAAGTAGCGGCTGCGGCGCGATCGCGCTCCGCGCCTTCAACGTCGTCACGGTGACCTGCGGATCCGCCACCACAGCCAGGATCGTTTCGCGCACTTGGTCAGGAGAAACGCCGGGAAGAATCCGGCAGTTAACATTGGCCGTCGCGCGCTGCGGAAGTGCGTTCGTCGCGTGCCCGCCATCCAGCAGAGTTGCGACGCAGGTGGTCCGCAACAGCGCGTTCCACGCCGGGTTGGTTTCGGCAATCATCTTGGCCGCCACGGCATCGGCCGGATCGGCTGCGAAGGCCGCCATTGCCGCGCCTGCTCCTTCTGGCTGCAGTTTAGCCATCGCTTCAAAATATCCGCGAGTCACCTCATTCACCTGGATAGGAAAGTCATAGGCTCGCAGCTTCACCAGCGCATCTGCGAGCCGATAGATTGCATTTTCTTTTGTCGGCCGGGAACTGTGTCCGCCGGCATTGGTGACTTCGATCCGATAATCTTGCGGAAATTTTTCCCCGGCCTGAATATTAAGGACGATCTGCCTGCCATTCTCGTCGAGCAGCCCGCCGACGCCTTCGTTAAGCGCGAATTCGGCATCGATCAGGTCGCGGTGATTGGTGGCGAGATCCTGAGCTCCATTGAAGCCGGACACGGTCTCCTCGCCGCAGGTTAGTGCCATCTTGAGCGTGTGCTGGTGCCTCACCCCCTCACGCTTGAACCGAGCAAGCGTGTCGACCCAGACCGCCGCCTGAGCCTTATCGTCGCTCGTGCCGCGTCCGTAAAAATAGCCATCCTCCTCGACCAATGTGAAGGGGGCTCGCTGCCAATCCTCGCGCTTGGCCTCAACCACATCTATGTGGGCGAGAAGCAAGATCGCCTTCGCATCGGGATCGCTACCCGGGAGGATCGCAACCAGGCTGCCTTCTTTGGGATGCCCCGGATCGACCAGAACATGAAGGTCGTCGTCGCGAAATCCCGCCGCTTTGAGCCGCGCCGCCATGCGCTCGGCCGCCAGCGTACAACTCCCCGACGACAGGGTCGTGTTCGTCTCGACCAACTCGCGGTAGATCGCACGAAACTCCGCTTCGCCAGTCGGCTGAGCGTTGGCGGGCGAAATCGTCAAGGCAATCAGGATTGCAACCAGTATTCCATGACGAAGGGTCATGCCATTCCTCTTCGGGTTACGCCTATTTTGCCTTTGCAAGTTCAGTGATGTTTGCGTCAGGGATTTCGAGCACTCTCATGATCGTGCCGCCGACGCCGCCGGTCGCGATCCGGGCAACTTCGGCAAGCGACTTCATCGAGATGACACTGATGTCATTATCGCCGGAATTCGACACATAGGCGTGATCGCCACTCGCTGAGAACGACACCCATTTGGAAACCCTGCCTACCGGAATGGTTTTGCGCAGCACGAGCGGATCGACCGAATAGACGTAAACCTTTCGCGTACTCTCTGACACCATGACCAGCGTTTTGCCATCGGGTGAGAGTTCCAGCCCGTGATCTACGTTGTAAGGATAATCAGGATATTCGAAATCTGCGGGAAGATCGCCGTAGCGAACAAGCTTTTTCACTTTGTTTTTGGCGACGTCGAGCACGGCAAATCCGTGCAGACCGGATAGCTGAGCGTATATGGTGGCGTCGTCCGCCGTAACCGCAAAGGGCCGCACAGCAATGCCGCCAAATTCGCCATTACTCAGGCTCAAAGACCGCACCAACTTACGCGATGCGATATCGAACGCATAGATCTGACCGGTAAAAATAGACCCTGCATAAAGCGTCTTGCCGTCGTTTGACAATACGGTGGTGTGCATACCCAGCCGCCCATACAAAGACCCGATGATCGCCCCGGTGGCGGTATCAAGGATCTCGATCCGCTGTCTGTCGAACAGCGGCACGAACAATTGCTTGCCGTCGGCCGAGACCGTCATGTGATGAGGAACGCCATCGACTTTCTGCGTCCAGGCTCTCTGACCCGTGCGACTGCTGAACGCGAGGACCTCGCCCCTCGGCTTCGCGTTCGGAGTCTCATCGGGATCGAGCTGGACATTGGCAAACAGAAGCGAACCGTCGGGCATCGCCGCGACATCATCCACTTTGCCCGTCTCGTGAATTGGCAGTGTCGCCGCAAGATGATGGTCCGTAAGCCTTATAATCGAAAGATCCCGCGAACCACGGTTGGCCACGACGAGATATTCTCCCGCCAGCGCCGGAGCGCCCGCCACGAAAACAGCACACGCCAACAGTAATTTATTCAAACCGTTCATTTCGGTCCCCTGATTAGCAGTTCAATGCTCCCGCGCTTTGACAACGCGCGGGAGCACTCGAGATTTGGCCTCAGAATTTCAACCGCAGGCCAGCCGTGTAGGTTCGCCCGATGAGGTCATACACGGCAGGCTCGGTGCCCCGTGCCCCGTCAGTGGCCGGTGGTGCGGTGTCGAACGCATTCTGCACCGCCACGAAGAGTTCGGCAGTCGTCTTGTCGCCGTCGATCAAGGCATAGGACGCTGAAAGGTCCACATAGGCGACCGGCGAAACCCGAAGCTTGTCCAAGTCCTTGCCGGTGTAGAGGTTACTGATGTTAGCCGCGCCGATGTAGCGCGTGGACATATGGAAGGTCGCCCGATTAAGTTCGTAGGTGGCCGACCCCATTGCGCGCCATTTGGGTTGGCCATTGACGCCGATTGCAAGTGGCGTCAGCAGACTGCCGTCCAACACCGTTTCCACCAAACCGTCATTATAGCTTATGTGATTTAGATAGCTGACGATCGTGCGGAGCGAAAGAGAACCCTCACCAATGTGGGCGGTGTAGCTCGCTTCAAAATCGATCCCACGCGCCTTCAACGACTGAAGATTCTGTGGAGACGCCTGAACATCGGTGATCTCGGTGTTGGCACCGCGCGTGATAAGCGAGCATAAAGCCGGCTGATCACGATAACATCTGTCGACGATGCTGCGGAAAGTAATGGCCGCGATCGCATCTTTCACCTTGATATCATAATAATCGATTGATGCTCTGAAGCCGGGGATCAGAAGATTGCTGAACACCACGCCCGCTGTGAACGTATTCGCGATCTCGGGCTTAAGCCCCGCATTGCCTTTGGTTGAAATCAACACCTGGTAGGTCCGGTTCAGAACTGGGTCCAGAACGTCCTGTCGACCCTGTACCGTCCCCGAATAGAGTTCCGACAAGGAAGGCGCCCGGATGTCGCGCGATAACGTTGTGCGGAAGCGAAGGACGTCGTTGACGTTCCAGTTGCCGCCAACCTTCCAGGTATTGACCGTGCCCGACGTGCTGTAATCCGTGAGCCGCCCCGCGAGATCGAGGTTGAGCGATTGCGCCCAGCTGACGTTCTCGGCCAACGGCACAAGGACTTCCGCAAAAGCCTCCTTGACATTGACATGGCCCGCCCATGGCACCGATGTGCCCGTCGCAAATATGCCGTTTGCGGTAAGTTCATCCATCGTCACCACCGCGCTATCCCGGCGATATTCGATGCCGCCGGCAACCGATAGTGGCCCGGCCCAGAGCGACAGCGGTTTACCACGCACCGACAGGGCGGCAGCATCCTGCGTCAGGTGGCCCACACGCCATGAGGTGTCACCCGTAACATAGCCGATTGACTGGGGCGACGGCGCACCATCACCAAAGATGTTGAGTGGAATGCACCCGGCCGCCCTTGCCCCTACGTTACGGCAGACAGCCGCTCCGGTCAGCGGATCGGTCGTCGCATCAACGGCAAAAGCGTAATGTTCGTTGTTCCGGATATTCCTGCCGGCACGGCTGTTTTTCGTATCGCCATGCGTGTAATAAGCGTCCCAGTTCCAGCCGCCGATCTCGCCTTCAAGGCCCAGAACTCCGCGGACCGTCTTATTGCGGAGATAATAGGTGCCCGTGCCGTAGTCACGGTTGTATCTGCCGACGGTTACCGAGCCGAGACCCTGTTGTGCCATGGCCGTACGTACGGATTGCGGCAGAAACGGATTATCTGGCGTGACCCGTATCGACGTATCTTCACGCGTCGTGCTCAACGTCGTTGTATCGGCCTGCGCCCAGGAACCTTCCGCATATGCCGACAAGGAATCACTGAGTTCGTACGACAGACGGCCGTAGCCGCTGCGCCGTTTCGTCGGCGTCTCAATGATCGAGTTTATATCGGCATAAGCACCGTCTCCTCCCATCATCGTCCGCGAAGTGACCAGGTCCCCATATTGGAAGGGAATAGCGGAGCCGTCCGGGGCAAACTGAATACCCTTCAAAGGCCCGGAATTAATTACGCCGCCATAGCTCGTGTTGGATCGCAGCGCATTATTTACCAGAAGATTGCGCGGCTCGTCATTGGTCGCGGTATAGGCTGGATTGGCGATGGCGCCACGCTGGTCCCTGCCCCAGTCTCGCCGCGACAGTGAAAAGACGCCGCTATTCTGCGCCGCTTCTACTGAAAGCAGCAATTTTCCGCGACCACCCGAAAAGCCCTGTCCTACCGCCAGGGAGGCAAGGTAGTTGCGGTGATCATTGTGATCGGTGATCCCCCCTTGGAGCGTCGCCCGCACACCTTCGAGGTTATGGTCGAGCCTGAGGTTGACGACACCCCCGACCGCATCCGACCCATAAGCCGCCGATGCACCGCCCGTAACGACATCGACACCCGCAATCAGCGCCTGCGGGATAACGTTGATGTCGGTTGGCCCCTCAACTATGGACGAAACAAAGCGCTTGCCATCGACCAGAACCAGCGTGCGATTAGCCCCCAGGCCGCGCAGATCGAGATAATTGCCACCCGAATAGTTCGAGTTGCTGGTCGTGCTGCTCGCCGTCAGACTGGGACGCAGTATTGGCAATTTATTCAACGCATCCGCGACGTTCGGAGAAGCGCTCAAACTCATTTCTTCGGCTGTAAGTACTGTCATCGGCGTCGGTGCCTCGAAGCCATTCCGCGCGACCCTACTGCCGGTCACGACGATTTCGACTTCTGGCTCCCGTGTGGCTGCGGGCGCGGACAGTCTGTTGTCAGCCTCTGCCTGCATGGCGACAGGAAATGGCAGGGCCGCTGTGCCAATCGACTGATCGAGCTGACTGAGGATTATTGCCCCCCGATCGACCTTATAGTTGATCTTCGTGCCTCGCAGCATGAGTTTCAGTGCCTGCTCGACTTCCATCGTGCCGCCCACTGCATTAATTCTTTTATCGGAGACCACCTCGGACGGCGCCAGGATCGGCACGCCCGCTTGCTGAGCAAACTCACGTATGCCAGACGAGGCCGACTGCGCGTCGACGTCAAACTGTACGATCTTTGATTCAGCTGCCAATGCGCCGGAAAATGCCAATATCGGCACTAAAATTCCCGGCAAAAATTGAATTTTTCCCATATTCCCCCCTAGAACGACCTTCGTTTCAATGGCCGCTTAGTAAGGAAGATGATCCAGTGCGAAATTTCCGCCGTTTTAATTTATTTATTTTTTGCGCGGCACAATCTGAAGCAAATTTTCTCGGTCCAGAACGGCGCCATTGAACGCTGACGCGACAGCCTGTGCAAACGTTTCAGGCTGGTCGATATCGAACCAGCCTACGATTTCCTCATTGGCCAAGCCCACGTCGGCAACTGAGATCTGCCGACGGTTATAGCGATTGAAGAGCTGGGCAGCCTCTAAGACCGTCTCACCGTCGAGACTGATCCCGCCTTCACGCCAAGCGAGATTTCGTGCGATAAGGTCATCCGAAAATTTTGAGACACGCGTCGTGCCATCGCGTCCAAGCGACGCAAGCTTACCGCGCTCAAGACGATAAGCATCGTTGTTCCCCTGTGAAACGCGCCCGAGATCAACATGCCCTGACGTCACGAACACCCGATGTTCCGGCGCTGTACTGATGAAAAAGGACGCTGCGGCGGCTTGCACGCGAAATTCCGCGTCCGTGACAAGAAACGACGCTGTTGAATGCGGGTCCACCTCAAAAAACGCGCCACCGGCAACAACCTTTACCTCACGTCGGGACGGCTCGATGAGCGTCTCGACCCGGCTATCCGTATCGAGCGTCATCATGGTACCGTCAGGGAGGCGATATCGCCGGACCTCTCCAACCGTTGTCGAATAAGCCATCGTTTTTGTAGGCCTGCCGACCAGAGCAAAAGTGGTCAGGATCAAGGCAGCCGCAGACAGTCCGCCCATTACAGCGCGACGACTAACAAGGTTCGACGGAACCGGGCCAACCTCCTGGCGCGAGTCTCCAAACAACCTTGGGTTGTTCTCCAATAGCAGCCAAGCGGCCGAGGCCCGGACGAACGCTCCGCGATTCCGCGAGTCGGCCTCGAGCCAAGTCTTCAGCTGGGGATGTTGGTCCTCATCCCCACCGTGACGATCTAGGTGTGCAACCCAGGAGGCAGCAAGACGATCAGCTTCGTTCTCGATGCCGTCGTCTGTCGCTATGCGATTCCTGCCCCTCCAGGCGCTCAGGACCTTCCAGCTCACCAATCCTCCTTAATAGATATCTCAACGCGCGAGCCACGTCCTTCTCGACCACGTTTTCGCTAACCCTCAACAGTTTCGCAGTTTCCCGCTGAGACTTTCCTTCAATTTTTCGCAACCTTATCACATTCCGGCACCGCTCCGGTAGCTCGTCTATGATCGATTGAACCATCGCCAGCCGTTGCTGCCCGGCATAGGAACGGTCAGCGCCAACCTCCTCACTGGGGAGTTTCTGCAAATTGCTTTCCGCCAATTCAGAGAATTGCACCACTTGATCGCGGCGGAGCTGTTCAAAAAAAATGTTGCGGACAACCGAGAAAAAATACGAGCGTGGTGATTCAATATGTGCATCATATACATCGTCACCGCGACGCCATATCCGGTAATAGGCCTCTTGTATGATGTCTGACTCATCAAATTTTCGCGTCATCCGGCGCAGCCACCGACGAACCTCCGCTTCATGAGGGAGAAAACCGGTCACAATCCAGTTCGGGTCGTCGGGATCACCTTTCAATATCCAAGACTCGCACTAGGGAATAAGAACACGCAGACCATCCAAACAACGGATCGTCGCAGCCGGGAGCTTTTATCTTGTTTAGTGGCCGCCGTCACGTCGATGGCGTTGGTGGGCTGTAAAGCGGCAGGAGCCATTTCAGCGCCCACCTTGCCAGCTAAATCGGCGATTTCGTCTGAAGGGCGCAACGCCCCACCCCTCAGTGCAACTTTCGAAGAATTTCCTGAGGGCGTCGGGCGAGATCGTTTCCTTGTAATATGCAACGGCTGTCACAGCCCCAAATTCATTGTCGGGAAACACTATAGCGCACCGCAATGGGAGGCGGTCATGCGCCAAATGACAAGACATGGCGCCAAAATCCCGACAGAAGATCACCCCTTGATCCTGACATATTTATCCCAACATTTTAACTAAAAGGCTGCCCGCGCGATCGTTCCCCGAAGACTAGTCATAAAATCGAATCTCGTATCGATTGTGCGGCCGCTCCTAAACGGGCGACAATACTGCTATGACTACTGACCGCCATAGAGGGAGATTGATTCTTCTGCCTTTAGAATATTCCGCCCCGTGAAAAAACTCTGACCCATTATCATGACAATTGCAAGTTTTGATAGAAGATATCCGAAAAGGTCGCATTACCCACTTAACCAGCAACGGGTCCGCCGCGCCACGAAGACGCCGCAGCAGATAATCGGGATGTGGAACCTTACAGATGGTCATACGATAGACTGCCACCTGGGTGAGCCGCCTGCTCAGATTATCCATGCGCAAGGGCAAGCCCTAGAGCTTCCGGCGAATCTCCGCGACAGGGACCCCATCATTACCCTGCTTCAACATGAACGCCTTCTGGATGTCTGAAAACTGCAATGTTTCCATCACTTCCGCTTCTATTTCCCGCCGAGAAATTAGCGCGGAAAACCCAATTAAAAACGGTCCAGTTTCTTGGGGCAGAGCAACACACGCGGCCAACATGATGACGTGATCATCAAACAAAATGGCAAATGGCTGTTTTCAACTCGGACCACTAACGCCAATCAGGCCTCACGTCCCATCGAGATAGGCTGCAAGATCGATGCTCTCTTCGCCGGGGATTGTCTTGCGCTGAAATTCTTCTTCACGACCCCAGGGCATGGTGGCGTCAATGATCAGTCGGCCCCAATGATCTTTCTGCGGATCGCGGTAGAAGCCTGGAATATCGCGCAGCACCTGAGCCCGGGTATCGGCGCGCCCCCGGGTCAGATAAGCCCACATCACATCATCCAGATCATAAATATCGACGTCTTTATCAACGACGATACAGACCTTGTTATAATCAAGATGTGAACCCAGCGCCGCCAGCAGGACATGCTGACCGTGGCCTTCATATTGTTTATCAATACGGATGATGGTGATCATGACATTGGGGCGGCAGGACACGTCCAGAACCCCTGGGACAACGCTTGTGATATGTTTATAAATCCGCGCAGCCGTAACCGCTTCGAGCGGCCGCAGATCCTCCGGCGAGCCGCACAGCAGCGCATGGAAGATCGCATCCGGTTGCCAATAAACATCCAGCACTTCAAAGACGTGATTGTCCCCCACCGGCACATAATTGCCCATGAATTCACCGAACGGGCCTTCGGGCCGGCGGACGTTGGGGATGATCCGTCCTTCAACGACAATCTGCGTGGTTTCCGGGATCAGCATATCAATGTGGCGCGCCGGATACATCCGCACCGCTTGGCCGGTGATGCCGACCGCAAGTCCAAGCTCGCTCACATTATAAGGCGGCGACGAACAGGCAGACAGAAAGATCTCTGGCGCCACCCCGATCAGCAGGGCGGCTTCAAGCGGTTCATCGCGGCCTTCCGCTTTGGCCTGAAAGCGCGCCATGTCGTGGCTTGAGCCAAGACGGATGCGCAATTCATCATCACTGACCATCATCGACCGGTGGAATGACAGATTGGGCACCCCGCTGTCCGGTTCCTTCGAGATATAGATGGCCGAGGTCACATAGGGCCCGGCGTCCTTGCCGTGATAGGTGATCTGCGGCAGATCGCTCATCTTGCCATGGGTGAGCCCCTGGGGGCGGTCGATAATCTCCACACAGTCGCGCCAGTCGCGCGCGGCGTTAGCGGTCAGATCGGTCCAGGTTTTACAAAACCCGTCCTCGGGCGCCTGGATCAGATCACACAGACGTTTGTGACTGCCATAGAGGTTGGAGACCACCGGCATCTGGCTGCCGGCGACCCTGGCAAAGCGCACCGCCTTCTCGCCATCTTTCTGGATCGCCTTGACCACCGCCGCAAGCTCATGGCGCGGATCGACCTTACGGCTGACCTGCAGCAGATCACCGGCCTTGGCGATATCTTCGATCCAATGTTTCATTTCGATCAGGCTCTCTGATAGGGGCGCAGGAAAAACAACAGCAGGCAGGACAGTACAACAGCGCCAATGCCTACGGCCAGCACCTGGTCATAAGACCCCACGTTGTCATAAGCTCGTGCCATGAAATATGGCCCGGCCGCAGCCCCGAGCAGATAGGACCCGAGCAGAACGCTATAGATCTGACCAAAGGATTTCAAACCGAAATAGCGACCGGTCAAATAACCAAGCGCATCATTCTCCGCCCCAAGGCTAAGCCCGACCGCCACCGCACACAGGAAGATCACAAAGGTGGGACCGCCACTGATCAGGAACAGAATGCCGACAATCGACAGGGCATAGAACACCATGATCACATAGGGGGCAAAGATCTTATCCATCAGATAGCCCGCAAGCACCCGGCCGGGGAAAGATCCGACCCCGATCGCCGCCAACATCAACATGGCATGATCCGCGCTCAGACCCTTGCCTTGCAGCAGTGGCACAATCTGCGACTGGATGCCGTTGAGGGAAAAAGACACCAGAATAAAAGTTGCCGCTAGTACCCAGAATTCCCGCGTGCGCATGGCTTCGGCAAAGGTCTTGCCATCCTGCAGGATCGCATTGGCGGTCGGATTATGGGCGTCACCATCCACCGTCAATCCCATATCCTGCGGCGTATTGCGGATCAGGAAGAAAACAATCGGCAACGGCCCGCACAGGGCCAGCAAACCCAGCCCCATATAGGCCATCCGCCAACCATAGCCATCAATGAGAAATTTTGTGAGGATCGGCACCAGAATATACCCGATGCCATAACCGGCCATACAGATCCCGATCACCAATCCCCGACGGCGATTGAACCAGGCCGACAGCACTTTGATATAGGTTAGGCTTTGCGCGCCCACCCCAAGAATCGAGATCGCGGCAAAGGCCAGATAAAAATGCAGAATCGAAGATGTGAGAAAGGACAAGGACATCAGCGCGCTGGCATAGAGAAAAATCGACACCACCGCGGTCTTGCGCACGCCAAAATAATCAATGACGCGCCCAAGCACCGGGAGCACCGCGACCAGGCAAATAATGAAGATCGTCAGCGCCAGGCTGATCTCGGAGCGGCTCCAGCCAAATTCGCCTTCAAGTTCGGTGATGAACAGGCTGAAGGGCACATTGACCAGGGTCGCCGGGCTGAAGGCTGCGCCAAAGATGCAGGCTACCACCACCCACCAGCCATAAAACAACGGCTTGGCGGCCTGGGGCCGCTCTCCAGCTCCGCGAGATCTGTCACCCTGCATACGCAATTCCTCTGTCGTCCCTGGCTGGAAAGATAAATCCGGCGTGAAGGGACATCCTTCACGCCGGATTGGTCACGTTACTGGGTGCGGTAGGTCAGACGCAGCCCCCAAACCCGTGGATGTGGCTGCAGGCGAATGCCGCTCAAGCCGAAATGGTCGAAGGTCCCGTTGAAATAGTCTTTCTTGAACAGGTTTTCGACATAACCCTGAACGCTGAACCGCTCGGTATCAATCCCAGCCCGCAGATTGACCAGCGTGTAGGACGGAGACTGATAAGGGAAGCTGGGCAGGCCCCCGAGAGGTGCAGCAACCGCTTCGAGATTGCCGGCAATCGCGCTGCGGTAAATCCCTTCGGCGCGAACGAAACCGTCAATGCCATCCGTAATCGGAGCGGTATATTGAATATTGCCGCTCAGATTCCATGTCGGCGATTTGGGCATGCGTTTCCCGCTCAGGTCAAACCGCCCGCCACCGAATACGATCGCATCCGGGAAGCTGCCGAATTTGGCATCGAGATAACCCACGTCCACGCCGACCTGCAGACCATCTGTGACCAAGGTTTCAAGGCCAAGCTCAAACCCTTTGGCTGTCGCTTCGGAAGCATTCAGGGTCATCTGGGTGCTGGAACTGATATCGTTCGGGTCAGCAATAAAGGCCGTGATGACCTGAATGTCTTTCCATTGCAGATAAAAGGCCGAAGCATTCAACCGCACCCGCCCATCGGCCAGGGTCGATTTGAACCCGGCTTCATAGTTCCACAACTTTTCCGGATCAAAGGCATTGACGACACTGCGGTTGATATCAACACCGCCAGCCTTATAGCCGCGTGACGCCGACAGATAGGTGGTCAAGTCCGGATTGACGTTATATTTCAGCACCGCGCGCGGCGAGAAATCATTAAAGCTTGCTTTGCCCGAAGCGTCCGGGATCGGCTTATTCGACGCGAGAACGCCATGCTGACCGCTGGTTACCTTGTCATGCGTATACCGAGCACCTAAGGTCAGCGACCAGGCTTCGTTGAAATGATAGGTGCCTTCCGCAAACAGACCATAGCTTTGGATTTCATTGGTGCGGTTGCGCAGATTGAGCGGGAAACCGTCGAACATGAAGGGCGGCAGGAACCGGGTGGTGATCCCGGTTGCGGGATCAGTATAGGTGGTCTGGCTCCCGACATACACATTCGAATATTGGCGCAGTTTATCTTCGGCAGCGATGCCGCCAAAGGTCCATTCGAACGGGCCACTGCCGACCGACTGCACCCGCAATTCCTGGCTGAAGGAATTGGTGGTGCCGTCAACTGCACGATTAAAGATATCAGCGCTGATATTGTCCTGATCGAACATGCGCTCGTTATGGCTATAGATATAACCCGTAATCGAGCTAACCGCGAAACTGTCCGCAGTATAATTGATGCGACCATTCACAATGACGAATTCATTATTGTTGAATTCCGGAGCATTGTGATTCACATAGCGCTGGTTCTGCGGGTAGAAACCAATACCTTCTGAATAAGCCTTCATGTTGGGCATGCCCAGAGTGGTCTTGGTATCCCCATCGATCACACCGGATGGCACCGTGTTATCAAGGCCGGCTTTTTCCTTGGTATAAGTCACCGACAAATCCAACGTCAGACGGTCCGACGGGATCAAGCGCGCGGACAGACGCGCATTGTTATTTTTATAACCACTGTCAGGCGTGCCGAGCGGATTGACGTTCTTGATCATCCCGTCACTTTCTTCATGGGCCACCGCGGCGCGCAGGAAGAAGTTATCGGTCACTGGAAGATTGGCCACACCCTGGATATCCCAGGTATTGAAACGACCATACCTGGCCGACATCTCACCATAGAGATTTTCATCTGGTTTCTTGGTCGTGATATTGACAGCACCACCAAGGGCATTGCGGCCAAAGTAGGTACCTTGTGGACCGCGCAGAACTTCAATGCGCTCCATATCCTGAAGCTGTGGATTGATGGTTCCATTGGCCACCGAGCCGACGCTCAGTTCATCAATATAAAACCCAATACCGTTACCGGTCGTAACCAAATCGGTCGAGGTCACATTGCCTACACCACGAATGGCGATCCCGATGCTGCGCGGGCCAGTGGCACCGTCCTCAGTAAAGGTCACGTTCGAGGAGAACTGCAGATAGTCCTTGGCTTCCGTCACATTGGACCGGGCCAGAGCTTCGGCAGTGAAGGCAGAAATGCTGATCGGCACATCCTGCAAGGATTGTGCACGGCGCTGAGCGGTGACAACAATCTCTTCAAAGCCATGCTTTGCCGAGATACCGTCCGCAGCTTGCGGCGCTGCTTGCTGGGCAAAAGCCGGAGCGGACAATAAGGCCACTGCCGACACCATGGTCACTGATAAAAAGCTTCCGTATCGCGCACGTGGCAAGAGAATTGATTTATTCATTTTTTTCCTCCGGACGTTTCGTTGATATGTGGAATAGAGATTTATGCGTTTCATTCAAGATTTATTTGCCAAAAACGGGTCGAAGTCTTGGTGACAGGGTGCTTGGCATCACCCCAATAAGAATCCTATGCTGCGATTTATGCCGTAACCGCCGACAATCAGAAACAGAAACAGTCCCCCCGCCAGCAGGATGGGACGTATCCCTGCCTCACGAAATGCGGAGAACTGCGTAGAGATCCCCAAAGCTGCCATGGCCATGGCCAATAAAGCCATATCAACAGCCACAAGTTTTTCAACCCAGGTCGAAGGGAGTATTCCGGTCGAATTAAGCAAGCAGACAAGGATGAACAAAAGAGCGAACCACGGAATAAAGGGTTTTTCTGAGCGGCCGTCTCCCTCCTGCATCACGGCCTCGCCGCGCCCCAACAAAAATAGAAACGGCGCCAGCATCATGACGCGCATCATTTTTTCAACCACCGCCGCATTGGTAGCATCGGCGCTGACCGCAACACCCGCCCCGATAACCTGGGCCATTTCATGAATGGTCGATCCGGCAAAAATGCCGAAAGCGACGTCTGTCATGCCAAGATAGGGGTGCAGCAAGGGATAAAGGAGCATGGAGATGGTGCCGAAAACAACAACGGTCGCCACCGCCACCGCGGTCTTGCCGGGCTGGCTGCGGACAACCGTGTCTGTGGCAAGAACTGCGGCAGCGCCGCAGATCGAACTTCCGGCACCAATCAACATCGCAGTGTGTCGATCAAGCCCGAGATAGCGGCCCAATCTGATCGCCAGAAAGAAAGTGCAGCTGATCATCAGCAGATTGATCAGAAACCCGCCCCAGCCAACGGTCACCATCTCCTGCAGCGTGATGTGAAAACCATAAAGCACGATGCCGGCACGCAGAAATAAGCTTTTGGCTATATGAACGCCATAAGCACTGCGCCGCGCCATCACAGGATAGACACTGTTCCCAACTGCGATGCCCACCAGAATGGCCACCGTCAAAGGACTTAACCCCCAGTCGATAATCGGCCCGTCCACCAGCCAGAAAGAAAACATCGCAATAGCGGCGACAAGCAGAAACCCCACATTCATCCTTTCTCATCAATAGCGCGCCACGATCTCAAAAAGCGGCTTCATCAATTAGCTATGAATATGTGTAAAATTACGTGGTGTTTCGTCTTAAGTTAAACTAGTAATACTGATGGTCTTCATCAGGATAAACGATCACCAATGCTCAGAACCACACTGCGGCAGCTTGAGATTTTCGTTGCCATCGCCCAAGCCGGAACAGTTACCGAAGCAGCTGATAAAGTTGGCCTGACCCAATCGGCGGCCAGCATGGCCTTGGGTGAACTCGAACGTAATCTCGATACACTTTTGTTCGATCGCATTTCCAAGAAACTCGTTCTCAATGAAAATGGCCGCGCGCTTTATCCGAAAACCATGGAGCTGTTGAACCGCGCCCGGGAGCTTGAAAACTCGGCGGGCACTCGCAGCACTGTGACCGATCTGCGGCTCGGAGCCAGCTCGACGATCGGCAATTACCTGCTGCCACAGATTATCAGCAGCTATATCACCGCTCACCCCGGCAGCCGCATCAATCTGGATGTCGCCAACACGCTGTCCACCATCTCCGCCGTCAACCGCCATGAGATCGACATTGGTTTCGTCGAAGGTCCCTGTCACGCCAAGGATGTCAAAGCGACTCTCTGGAGAGAAGATCGATTGGCAATCTGCGCCGGGATCAACCATCCCCTGGCCAAAAAGACTGTCATCACTCCCAAGGATCTGATCGAGAGCAACTGGATTCTGCGCGAACCCGGTTCCGGCACGCGCGAAGTCACCGACAGCCTGCTGGCGGAACAACTCGGCCCGATCGGGGTTGTAATGGAGTTTGGCGGCACAGAGGCCATCAAGCGCGCGGTTGAAAGCGGCCTGGGCATTTCCTGCCTGCCCTGTATTGCTGTTCAGGAAGCGGTTGAGCTGGGCAAAATGGTCTGCCTGCCTACGCCCTTTCTGAAGCTTGAACGCCAACTGTATCTGGTGTTGCACAAGACAAAATACCAGACGCAGGGCTTGTCTGCCTTTTTAGCCCACTGCACTCAGACTGCAGCGGGCTAAATCGGCATAGTCATATTCAGAGCGGAACTTCGATCGGCTCGAATGTCGCGTCGCAATTAACCAGATCGACGCGCTTCAGCCGGATCTTCCAGACGCCATCCGCCTTGATCAAATGATGGCTGTATTTTCCGGCGAAATGCCGCTCGCGCCCCTCATGATATTCCTGTATGTGGAAACGCGCCTCCACATGGGCTTCATTTCCGGCTTCAGTGACGCTGATTTTGCGCACGCGGCCAATGACATGACTGACCCGATAAGGCTCCGCCGCCGAATGTGCATGGGGATGCTGCAATCGATTGATCCGCATCTCAAGCAAAGCCCGGCCTTCATAGAACAAGGAAATCTCATTGAGCGGATCACTTTGTGCATGTGACCGTGGCACCCAATAAACGCCACCCTCAGCATAAAGATCCAGCCAATCCTCATAACGCCCGCTGTCGAGAAACTCAGCTTCATTATTAATGAGATCTTCAATCTCACTCCACACGACCGTCATCCCTCCGACCCCTGTCTCATATAGCCCGTCCAGGCTTTGTACTGATTGCGAATGAAATGTTCGCTCAAAGCGCTGTCGGCCTGATCTTCCTGATTGTCTGTGCCATAGCGACGGTGGTTGCTGACCCAATCCGAACCTTCCGAGACCAAGCCTCTCTGGACTCGTTTATAAGCTTCGAGGTCATCCGGCTTGATAATTGAGGACGGCGAATGAACCGTATTGGCATAGGTGATCGTGCGATGATGCAATTCTTCCGGGGCGCCATCCAGCTTCAAATTCCAGATCTCAACCATGGTCTGATCCACAGCCAAAGGCGTCAGGACACGCAGCTGCAGGAAGCCCGGATGAATCGACAGATTGGGATAGACACACATATTATGCCAATTGCGACCCAGGATTTCCTGCGCCTGTTCGGCCCCATGACGCGCCGCCAGTTGTTCCGCATAGCGTACAAACACCGGATCATCGCCGATCGGTTTGCGGAACCCACGCATGTCGCTATGACCATTTGGAAACGCCCTGACATCAAGATTATCAAGGGCGCTATAGGATTGGCCATTGGCTTTGACGATTTCGACCGAAAACGGCACCAGGCTATTGGTCTTTTCCGCCTCAGTGGCAAATTTGCGGCTGGCATAAACCGAGGACTGATGCACAAACCGCGCATGAACCCCATCATGCAGATTTTCGAGATAGATCTTCCAGTTGCAGGGGTAAACCGTGCGGAAATGTCCGCCGGTTACGGTCAGGCTGCCCTCTGGTGACAGATCGACCAGATGATCAAGCGGCTGCCGGATATCCCCGAGAAATTCGTCCAGGGACATCCCGTCAGCGGTCAGGCGGGCGAAAATAAAGCCCTGATGATTGGCCACCGCAGGCACCTTGCGCATACCATATTGCGGATCGCATTTATCAAAGGATGAACATTCATAGCCTTCTTCAAGCGGGACAAACAGCAAGGTGCCGTCGGTGCCAAACACCCAGCCATGATAGAGGCAATTGAAATTGCGCGCTTTACCAGACTTTTCCGCAACAACAATCGCCCCGCGGTGACCGCATCGATTATAGAGCACCTGGATCGACTGATCCGGCTGACGCACCATAACCACCGGCTGCCCAGCGATTGTTGTCGTGAAGAAATCACCCGGCTCTCGGACCTGGCTTTCATGACCGACAAAATTCCACGCTTTGTGGAAAATATGCCGCATCTCCAGATTGAAGATTTCCGGATCGGTATAAAGACGGCGATGAACCCGTTCTGGCTCGACCAGATTGGCGGCATCGCGCGGCGACAAAACTGATTGCATGTCTCTGTACTCAAGTCGTTTAAGGCATAGAAAGTGTAAAAGACTTCCCGATAAAGGCGTAATCAATAAACAGGGTCAAACATATAAAGCGAACTGATCAAAAAATCCTCACTCATATTCAGTAAAATCTTCTCGCCCCATAAGGCTGTCCCAGTCCCTCGAACTGGAGGGACTGGGACACTGACAAACGCCATATAGGATCTATTCCAGAATATATATCTTACCGAGTATCATTATTCATCGCTAACACCAATGCTAAAATCCAAAGAACGCATATCCAGTATAATCAGCTAATTAGAGTACCATAAAGCCGCCTGCGCAGATTGGCAGCTATGTCCTGCAATTCGGCGGCAAGGGCGCGCACATAACTCGGGGAATAATGCGGCCTGTACCGTATTCTTCTGCCAGCCGATGAGGGCCATCAGCTCGGTCAGGTCAACCTGATCTTGCGTCTATAACAGAACGAGTATGGACCCAAGATTGCCGCGGGGGTGGTCGTAGTCCTGCCGGGATAGCATAGCCAGGATCTCAACCTTTCTGTGATCTGTGTCAGCATATCCATATCACACCATGTTTTTCTGTCTCCATGCAGCCATCCCTTGGCTATCATAGCCAGTTCAATCTAGGAAAGAATACGGATTTACGAGAGGCTGTCTCCGATGCGAGACAATGGGCAGGAAGCTGCCTATGGCGGCCATGATATTGAAACAGGCCGCATGGGGCCTTCCTCGCTCAAATCTTGTATGTGTATTAGGCATCAGACTCATAAAATCTAAGCCAGATGCGCACTGAAGCAAGCTTGATAGCGGGGAGGAAGTTGAGCGGATCCTCGTCGTAGTGAGTGGCGATGGCTCTGAACAGCTTGAGCTTGTTGAAGAAGCACTCGACCAGATTACGCTGGCGATAGACCTAGGAGCTGAAAGCGAAATTACCCTTGCGATTGCGCTTCGGCGGGATATTGGCCCAAGCGCAAGCGTGCTGATCAGCGCGCCAAGAAGCAATATGAAGACGGTATATCGTCCGATTCTTATTGCCATATCCAACCTCCGATAAATTACTACCCGGCCTATGCAGCAGCTCGATTTTGTCGAGTGAACCGCCGCCAGGAGAGATGAGCAGCCAAACAGCCTTCTGAAGAGCCACGCTTCGCAAGCGCGTAATCGTTAATCGCCCGCAAAAAGGTTGCGTTCGACGTCATCCTCCTCAATCATCGTGGTCGCCAATGCACTCCGTCTAAAAGCAGGCAAACAGCGCCTCCACCGGGATGCTGATTTTGCTCCGGCTATGTCCGCACCAACCATAAACTGGAAGCGCTGAATGAGCAGTCTGATCTTTCTCGTCCCGCTGGCCTTGCTGCTGGGCGGAGCGGC